>NZ_QLNF01000012.1:495367-558444 GCF_003261015.1 Agrobacterium sp. MS2
GCAGCGCCGGCGGCAAGGTATCGGACAACTCGGCGATGATTTCGTTGGCGCGGTTATAGGAATAGATCGCGCAGAGCGTGAGCACCAGCAGAACGATCCAGGGCCAGATTGGTTTGCGCCTTTGCGACGCTCCGTTGGGCTGTTGCGGTAAAGTCATGCCGGCACCTTCCGTTCAGGCCTTGACGCGCGGCTCGCCTCCCGGCGCATAGGCGGTTTTCTGCAGGAAGCGGAATATGTTGCCGCATTGGGCGCAGCGGATCATGAAGTCGGTTGGGTCGCCCGAAGGGCGTTCTGCGCGAAATCCCCGGGGCATTTCGTCAATGCGGAAATCAACGTCCCGGCGGGTTTTGTCATCCGACTCGGACGCCTCGGCAAAACCCTGATGGCCACATTTGGAACATTCGAGTTTCCGGGAATATCTGTCACGCGCTGCCATATGCCGTCCTTTGCTTGCGCTTATCAGGTAGCAGCGGCAAAACATCATTTCAATGGCGATCGCCGCGGGTTAAAGCTTTGCCTGTTATTTCCGCGCCGAAAACCCGGCGGACAGAGCGAGTTTGAAAGCTCATGCATAGCGACACAGGCTTCCTTTCCTCTTCCCTCATAAGACGCGTCATCGTCATATGCGGAGCCCTTGCCGCCCTTCTCACTGCGCTCAATTTCGGCATGAAATGGTATGGCGACAGAATTATTCAGGCGGGACACACCACGTCGACCGACGAAGTGGAGATGACCATCGGCAACGACCGGCTGAAACTGGCAAAAAACACCCTTCGGAATCCGTCTGATCGTGACAGTGGTGCACATGAGCGCGCCGACCTCTACCTCACCTGGCCCGACCTTGCGGGGTATCGAGATTCGAATCGTGCCCTTTTCGACGATCCGAAAAATGCAGTCGGGCTGATTTTCGTTCAGCTGTCGCAAAGCACCATGTCGCAGGACATGTCAGGACGTTTCGAGCCGATTTATACCAGACTTATAGAAGGTGAGCCGACGCCCCTGAAGCACGGTCTGCTGCTCCATCGGCTGCGCGCTGATTCCGGTTATGGCAAGGAAGTCATATTGACCGGCCGACGCGACGGCGAAAGCGTCTATGTGGTGCGCTGCCTGCTGCCGCAGACGCCTCAGGAAACAGCGGGTAGCGATTGTCAGAGAGATATCCACGTCGGCCAGGACCTGAGCCTGTTCTACCGATTCTCGGCCAACCTGCTGCCGCAATGGCAGGCGCTAGACGCAGCCGTGACAGCCTATGTCGAGAAACGCCTCGTAAAAGACGAAAACCCGTGACACGGCACGAGACAGATCGCGTGTGAAAAGTCGCATTTTATGGAAGGCGGATACCTTTCATAAACCACTTGGTAACGCCATCCCGATAAAGTTTCTACCCGGAGCATTCGGGCGGGGCGTGTCCGAGCGGAACATAAATATGCGATTAAAGAGTTCAGCAGTGTTGAAAAGTCTATCTTGGGCACATTCGCGCAAAGCGGGTACAGGGTCTTTTGTAAGGTTTGTGGCGTTGACACTTGCGGCGGCGTTCATAACCGCAACATCCGTCCAGACCGCAAAGGCCGATCCGAAATATGCGGGCATCGTCATCGATGCGAAGACCGGCAAGGTGCTTTACGGCGAGGATCCCGACGGGCTGCGTTACCCGGCTTCGCTCACAAAGATGATGACGCTTTATCTGACGTTCGAAGCCCTCAGTGCCGGACGTATCTCTCTTGATTCCAAGGTGCCGGTTTCGGCGAATGCAGCCAAGGAGCCGCCGTCCAAACTCGGTGTGCGCGCTGGCGGCAGCATTACGGTCGAGCAGGCGATCCTTGCTCTCGTTACCCGGTCGGCCAACGACATGGCGACGGCGCTCGGTGAATATCTCGGCGGCTCAGAAGACCGTTTCGCCAGAATGATGACCGCAAAGGCCCGTGCCCTGGGCATGACGCGCACGACCTACCGCAATGCCAACGGGCTGCCCAATACAGCCCAGATGACCACGGCGCGCGACCAAGCCCGCCTCGGCATCGCGCTTCGCCAGCATTTTCCGCAATATTACGGTTACTTCTCCACCCGCACCTTTAATTTCGGCAAGCAGGTAATCGGCAATCACAATCGCCTCGTCGGAACCGTGAAGGGCGTCGACGGTATCAAGACCGGTTACACGCGTGCAGCCGGCAGCAATCTTGCCACCTCCGCGCAGCTCGACGGGCGCTCCATTGTCGCCGTCGTCCTCGGCGGTCGCTCCAGCGCCGCCCGTGACGCCACCATGCGCAAACTGGTTGCAACCTATCTGCCGCAGGCGTCGCGTGGCGGCAACAGCAACCTGATTGCACAGACGCGTTCCGCCCCGGTCGAAGAGCCGGTCGCTGTGGCCGCCGCCGTTCCCTCTGTCGCCGTCGCCGCGACGGATGCCGGCCTGCCCAATGCCGGACCCGTTCCGCAGACGCGTTACGAGGAAGCGCCGGTTACCGCCTTTGCTGGCTCCTCTTCCAATGCAGCCGTCAAGGCAATGGAAGCGGCTACCTGGCAGAAGGGTAAAGACCCCATCCGTCAGGCGCCGTCCGCGCCCGATCGCAAGCTGATAACCAATTCCACCAAGGTCGATAATATCGTCACGGCTTCCACCTCGGCTTCCGCAGCCTCCGCCCCTTCCGTTGCGGCAAGGTCTGACGCGCCGCAGGGCGGCTGGGTCATCCAGATTGGCGCATCGCCGGACGAAAATTCCGCGCGCGGCCTGCTGCAGAGCGCCCAGGAAAAAGGTGGTGCGGCGCTTCGTTCAGCCAAGCCCTTCACGGTGGCCTACAGCAAGGATGGCTCCCAGATATACCGCGCCCGTTTCGGCGGCTTCGATGGCCAGAACGCCGCGGTGAATGCATGCAATGCATTGAAAAAGAAAGGCGTCAGCTGCTGGGCATCCCTTCAGTGAAGACGTTCCCGCAGGCGGTGCTCTCTGTTTCGAACATCGCCTGTCTCCTCGAATTGTGTAATGAGTAGCGAGGCTTTCCAAGATGGCAGTCAACGAGAATTATTCGGACATTGCGTCTGGCAACGGGCATGGCAGCCTGTCGGTTCTGCATCCCATTCATGAGGCGGCGATGCGTATCGCCGATCTCGGTCTCAACCGTTCCAAGGCAAAAACGCGTGATCTCGTCGCGTTGCTGCTCTCGCATGGCGCCCGTGCCTGGCGCGCCAACCAGCCGGAAGCCAGCATTCACCTGCACGTCGCCCGTCGGTCGGGGCGCTCACCGGTTCATATACGTATTCGCTAACAGACCGCACCAGACGGAAACCCAAAGAAAAACCCCGCGGCGCACAGGCACCGCGGGGTTTTTGTTGATCCTGATGTGAAAAACGAGGCGGCTTACGCCTCGCTTTCCGGTGCCTCCGGCGTGGTCGGCAGATTGTCATCCGCCTCCTCGCCATTGCCATTTTCAGCCTCGTCGTCGCCTTCAGGCTCGTTGATGCGCTCCACGGAAACCACCTTCTCATCCTTCGCAGTCGAGAAGATTGTCACACCCTTGGTCGCGCGGCTGGCGATGCGGATGCCGTTGACAGGCACGCGGATGAGCTGTCCGCCATCGGATACCAGCATGATCTGGTCGCCTTCTTCCACCGGGAAGGCCGCAACAAGTTCACCGATCTCCGACGTCTTCGCGGTATCGGTGGCGCGGATGCCCTTGCCGCCGCGGCCTGAAGTGCGGAAATCGTAAGACGATGAACGCTTGCCGAAGCCCTTCACGGAAACCGTCAGCACGAATTCTTCGCGCGCCTTCAGTTCCTGGTAGCGCTCCTCATTGAGTTCGCCCTCTTCCGTTACTTCCTCACCGACGAGCGCGATATCGTCCTCATCCACGCCTGCGGCACGCCGTTCGGCAGCCGAGCGCTTGAGGTAAGCCGCACGCTCCCACGGCTCCGCTTCCACATGGCCCACAATGGTCATGGAGATGATGCGGTCGCCTTCGGCCAGGTTGATGCCGCGCACGCCGACGGAATTGCGGCCGGCAAAGACGCGTACATCGTCCACGGGGAAGCGGATGCACTGGCCGAGCGCGGTCGTCAGCAGCACATCGTCGCGGTCCGTACAGGTTTCGACGGAGAGGATTTCATCGCCCTCCTCGTCCAGCTTCATGGCGATCTTGCCGTTGCGGTTGACCTGTACGAAATCGCCGAGCTTGTTGCGGCGAACCGTGCCGCGCGTCGTCGAGAACATCACGTCAAGCGTTTCCCAGGTCGTTTCGTCCTCGGGCAACGGCATGATGGTGGTGATGCGCTCGCCGGGTTCCAGCGGCAACATGTTGATAAGGGCCTTGCCCTTGGACTGCGGCGTGCCGATCGGCAGACGCCAGACCTTTTCCTTGTAGACGATGCCACGCGAGGAGAAGAACAGGACTGGCGTGTGGGTGTTGGCGACGAACAGACGGTTGACGAAATCCTCATCGCGCGTTGCCATGCCGGAGCGACCCTTGCCGCCGCGACGCTGTGCACGATACGTCGTCAGCGGCACGCGCTTGATGTAACCGAGATGCGAAACGGTCACGACCATGTCTTCGCGGGCGATGAGGTCTTCATCGTCCATATCGGGACCGCCTTCGACGATCTCGGAGCGACGCGGCGTGCCGAATTCGTCGCGGACGGCGGAAAGCTCGTCCTTGACGATCTGCATGATGCGGAGGCGCGATGACAGGATTTCCAGATACTCGCTGATCTCAGCGCCGATCTTGTTCAGCTCGTCGCCAATTTCATCCCGGCCGAGCGCCGTAAGGCGCGCAAGACGCAATTCGAGAATGGCGCGGGCCTGTTCCTCGGAAAGGTTGTAAGTCCCGTCTTCGTTGATGCGGTGGCGCGGATCATCGATGAGGCGGATCAGGCTTTCCACATCCTGTGCAGGCCAGCGACGCGTCATCAGTTCTTCTCGGGCCGAAGCCGGATCGGGAGCATGCCGGATGACGCGGATGACCTCATCGATATTGGCGACGGAAATCGCCAGACCGACCAACACATGCGCCCGCTCGCGCGCCTTGCGCAGCAGGTATTTCGTGCGACGGCTGACGACATCTTCGCGGAAGGACACGAAAGCACGCAACATGTCGAGCAGCGTCATCTGCTCGGGCTTGCCGCCGTTCAGCGCCACCATGTTGCAGCCAAACGAGGTCTGCAGCGGTGTGTAGCGGTAAAGCTGGTTCAGGATGACGTCTGCATTGGCGTCGCGCTTCAATTCGATGACGACGCGATAACCCTGGCGGTCGGATTCGTCGCGCAGGTCGGAAATGCCCTCGATGCGCTTTTCCTTGACCAGCTCAGCCATTTTTTCGATCATCGACGCCTTGTTCACCTGATAGGGAACTTCGGTGATGATGATCTGCTCGCGGTCGCCACGCATCGGCTCGATTGTCGCGCGGCCACGCATGATGACCGATCCGCGGCCCGTTTCGTAAGCCGAGCGGATGCCGGAACGGCCCATGATCAGCGCACCGGTCGGGAAATCAGGGCCCGGAATGATCTGCATCAGTTCCGGCAGCTCGATCGCCGGATTATCGATCAGGGCGATACAGCCATCGATAACCTCTGACAGGTTATGCGGCGGGATGTTCGTGGCCATGCCGACCGCGATGCCGCCTGCCCCGTTGACCAGCAGGTTCGGGAACTTGGCCGGAATGACGACCGGCTCCTGCAAGGTGCCGTCATAGTTGTCACGGAAGTCGACCGTTTCCTTGTCGAGATCGTCAAGCAGCGAATGCGCGGCCTTATCCAGACGGCATTCGGTATAACGTTCAGCGGCCGGCGGATCACCGTCGATGGAGCCGAAGTTGCCCTGGCCGTCGATCAGCGGCAGGCGGAGCGACCAGTCCTGCGCCATACGCGCCAGCGCGTCATAGATTGCCGAGTTGCCGTGCGGATGGAATTTACCCATCACGTCCCCGGTTACGCGGGCGCATTTAACGTATTTCTTGTTCCAGTCGATGCCGAGTTCGGACATGCCGTACAGAATACGGCGATGAACCGGCTTCAGGCCGTCTCGCACATCGGGAAGCGCGCGGGACACGATAACGCTCATGGCGTAATCGAGATACGACCGCTGCATTTCCTCCATGATGGAAATCGGTTCAATGCCTGGCGGAAGCTTTCCGCCGCCGGGGGGGCTCTGGTCAGTCAAAACGGATCACATTCTCTGTTAAGAATCGGATGGATTTTTATAGCGGAAACAGCCACGTTAAGCCAATTTCCCGGCGAGTTTTGAACAGGCTTTTGCGTCATTTGCAAGACGAACGCCGCTTTTCACGATTTAGCTGCCCAAATGCGTGGCGCTCTCTTTCAAAGTGCCCGCGACTTGCGTAGGCTCCGGCCTAAAAACAAAACCAACGGGGAAAGAATGGCCAGCAGCGAAACGCTCATCAATGCGCTTACCACACTTCTGGTCACACTCGATCCGCCTGGGCTTGCGCCCGTCTTTCTGGCGCTGACTGCCGGAATGACCCGTGACCAGCGCAGCCAGGTGGCGTTGCGCGGCTCCATCATCGCTTTCGGTATCCTTGCCGTCTTTGCCCTCTTCGGCCTCGCAATCCTCAATCTGCTCGGAATTTCGCTGGGCGCCTTCCGCATCGCCGGCGGCCTTCTCCTGTTCTGGATCGCCTTTGAAATGATTTTCGAAAAGCGCCAGGAGCGCAAGGAAAAGACCTCGGAAATCGCCATTACCAAGGACCATCTCCACAATCTCGCGGTCTTCCCGCTGGCCCTGCCGTTGATTGCCGGGCCGGGTGCTATTTCCGCCACCGTTCTGCTTGCCGGCTCAATGAAGACCACGGTCGAGATGGTGGTGCTCATCCTTATCCTCGCTTTCGCGATGGCTCTCGTTTACGCGGCCTTGATCGTCTCGGAACGGATGGACCGCTTTCTCGGCAATACCGGCCGCGCCATCCTTACCCGGCTTCTCGGCGTGCTGCTGGCTGCACTGTCGGTGCAATTCGTGGTCGACGGGATCAAATCCGCATTCGCTTTCTGAGCCGTTCCTGCGCGACACCAACGCAATAAATTCCTGCCACCGCTGAAATGCCGGAAAATCCTCCCTTAAAATCAGCTGGCGCTTCGGCTAAAAGACGCGTGTCATTTCGGATTCGAAAGTTATCTCCATGCGTTCCACGCTGCGCCGCATCATTCCCGATGCCGCACCCGTCAGCAACAGGGAAAGGCTCCGCTCCGCCACAGGCGCCTTCGTCGGCATACTGCTGACTGGCACTCTCGCCAGTTTCGCTCTTCGTTTCGATCCCACGCTGCCCGCCATGATCGCGCCAATGGGGGCTTCGGCCGTCCTGTTGTTCGCCGTACCCTCCAGCCCGCTGGCGCAGCCCTGGTCGATCCTGTGCGGGAATTTCGTCTCGGCTTTTGTCGGGGTGACGGTGGCGCTGCTGGTTCCGGATCCGTTCCTCGCAAGCGCGCTCGCCATCAGCCTGGCCATCGCCGCCATGATGGCGCTGCGCTGCCTGCATCCGCCGAGCGGTGCGGTGGCGCTGACGGCCGTTCTGGGCGGCCCTGCCATACATGGCCTCGGCTATGGTTTCCTGCTATGGCCGGTCGCCGGAAATTCGCTGATCCTTCTTGCCCTGGCCGTCGCTTACAACAATGCCACCGGCCGCGCCTATCCACACGGTCTGAAGCTTGGCAAGGCCGCGCACGGGACAGCCGATCCGACACCCATTCAGAAAATCGGCTTTTCCTCCACCGATCTCGACGACGTGCTGAAGGAATATGACGAGTTCATCGATATCGACCGCGACGCGCTGGAAACCATCCTGCGGAAGACAGAGTTGCGCTCCTACCGGCGTCGCGCGCTGCATCTCGATTGCGAAAGTGTCATGTCCCGGGATGTGGTCGGCGTCGCCCCTGATGACAGCCTGCGCCACGCGCATGCCCTGATGCAAAGCCATCATTTCAAGGCGTTGCCCGTCACCAATGACAGCGCCGAAATCGTCGGCATCGTCACCCAGACAGACTTTCTGGAAAAGGCGAGCTGGAGAAACGGTCGTCCCTCGATCGGTTTCCTGCAGCGACTGCGCCTCATCCTGTCAGGCGCAAGTGCCCCCAACGATACGGTCAAGGACATCATGACATCGCCCGTTAAAACCGTGCGGCCGGAAACCCCAATCGAGGAAGCAATCATCCGCTTTGCGGAGGAAGGATTGCATTATCTGCCTGTCATCGACGCCAGGGGTAAGATGGTCGGCATCGTCTCGCAATCCGATGTCATGGTGGCGATGCTGGCCGACAAGGTCGCGGCATAGACTGCCCCGGGCGTCGAAGTGTTCTTCTCTTAAAAAACGGCAAAGCCCGATGTCAGCGTCTCGCCTTCAAAAGGCGCTGCCACAGTGTGCCACCGAAGAACCGCCCGAGCACCACAAAATAGGCAATGATCAGCACGAAGGCGATAAAGGCGGGCGCACCGTTGAGGGCAAAACCTTCGGGCGTTCGCCCTCCCGCTACCGTCGCGACCAGAAATCCGGCGGCGAAAAACGCCGTCCAGAAGTCGAGAAAAAAAGCGAGGATGATGCGCCAGGTGGCGGGCTGTTTTGGCTGCAGGGTTTCGTCAGTCAAGCTCACCTCCTGTCACACGTTTCTTCGTCCCCGGTCCGATCAGAACGGGATATCGTCATCCATGTCGTTGGAGAATCCGCCCGAAGGCTGGTTGCCACCACGGGAAGAACCGCCGCGCGAGGAGGACTGCTGGTCGTAACCGCCGCCATAGCTGGAGCCGCCGCCGCTGCCATAATCATTACCGCCGCCGAAGTCGCCGCCGCCGCTGCGGCCGCCGCCCTCACCGCGACCATCGAGCATGGTCAGCGTGGAGTTGAAGCCCTGCAGCACGATTTCGGTGGAGTAACGGTCGTTACCGGTCTGGTCCTGCCATTTGCGGGTCTGCAACTGGCCTTCGATATAGAGCTTGGCGCCCTTCTTCACATATTGCTCGACGACCTTGCACAGGCCTTCGTTAAAGACGACGACCGTGTGCCACTCGGTCTTTTCCTTGCGCTCGCCGCTGTTGCGGTCCCGCCAGGTCTCCGAGGTGGCGATGCGCAGGTTGGCGATGGGTCGGCCATCCTGCGTCCGGCGGATTTCGGGATCAGCGCCCACGTTTCCGATCAGAATTACCTTGTTTACGCTACCAGCCATCTCGTCATCCTGTCCGCCGGCCATCATGACCGGCAATTGCATTTCAAAAAATTCGGCACACAATAGCTGCCGCCGCCCGCAAAGGGCACCGCAAGCATGGAACTATCCACAAAGAATAATCTTAAGCTGTGGGGGGCAGACATTCGCGCTTGCAATTCGTTCCTTTTTTGTTCTATTGAATTGCAGATTTCGAGTCAAGCATCGTGAAAAGCTGCGACCGATAGGGAATAGACCTCGACACGTCCGGCTGCGTCACTACATAAGGACGCGCCGCCATCCAGCCTGTTATTTTTGTCCGAGCCTTGTCATGAGTGAACTGAAGACGATTTCCATCCGTGGTGCCCGTGAACACAATCTCAAGGGTATCGATCTCGATCTGCCACGCAACAAGCTGATCGTCATGACCGGGCTTTCCGGCTCAGGCAAGTCGTCGCTCGCCTTCGATACGATCTACGCCGAAGGCCAGCGCCGTTATGTCGAAAGCCTCTCGGCCTATGCGCGCCAGTTCCTGGAAATGATGCAGAAGCCGGATGTCGACCAGATCGAGGGCCTGTCGCCGGCAATCTCCATCGAACAGAAGACCACCTCGCGCAACCCGCGCTCCACGGTCGGCACGGTCACCGAGATTTACGACTATATGCGCCTTCTCTTCGCGCGTGTCGGTGTCCCCTATTCGCCGGCCACGGGCCTGCCGATTGAAAGCCAGACGGTCAGCCAGATGGTCGACCGCATCCTCGCTTTCGAGGAGGGCACGCGTCTTTACATCCTCGCGCCGATCGTGCGCGGCCGCAAAGGCGAGTACAAGAAAGAACTTGCCGAGCTGATGAAGAAGGGCTTCCAGCGTGTAAAAGTGGACGGCCAGTTCTACGAGATCGCCGACGTTCCGGCCCTCGACAAGAAGTACAAACACGACATTGACGTGGTGGTTGACCGCGCCGTCGTGCGCCCGGATATGGCCGCGCGTCTTGCCGACAGTCTTGAGACCTGCCTCAAGCTTGCCGACGGGCTGGCAATTGCCGAATTTGCCGACAGGCCCCTGCCGCCCGAAGAGACAGCCGCCGGTGGTTCCGCCAACAAGTCTCTCAACGAGACCCATGAGCGGGTGCTGTTTTCGGAAAAATTCGCCTGCCCCGTTTCCGGCTTCACCATTCCGGAAATCGAACCGCGTCTGTTCTCCTTCAACAACCCCTTCGGCGCCTGCCCCAGCTGCGATGGCCTTGGCTCGCAGCAGAAGGTGGATGAGAACCTGATCGTGCCGGAGCCGGCCCGCACCCTGCGTGACGGGGCCATTGCTCCCTGGGCAAAATCATCGTCGCCCTATTACAACCAGACGCTGGAAGCGCTCGGCAAAGCCTTCGGATTCAAGCTTTCGAGCAAGTGGTCCGATCTTTCGAAGGAGGCGCAGCACGCCATTCTTCAGGGCACTGACGACAAGATCGAGTTCAACTACCAGGACGGTGCCCGCTCCTACAAGACAGTCAAGAACTTCGAAGGCATCGTGCCCAATCTGGAGCGGCGCTGGAAAGAGACAGACAGCGCCTGGGCGCGCGAGGAAATCGAGCGCTATATGTCGGCAGCCCCCTGCCCGGCCTGCGCCGGTTACCGCCTGAAGCCGGAGGCGCTGGCGGTCAAGATCAACAAGCTGCATATCGGTGAAGTCACCGAAATGTCGATCCGGACGGCGCGCGACTGGTTCGAGGTGCTGCCGGAAAGCCTGAACGCGAAGCAGAATGAAATTGCCGTCCGTATTCTCAAGGAAATCCGCGAACGCCTGCGATTCCTCAACGATGTAGGGCTGGATTATCTCAGCCTGTCGCGCAATTCGGGCACGCTGTCGGGCGGGGAGAGCCAGCGTATCCGTCTGGCCTCGCAGATCGGCTCTGGCCTCACCGGCGTTCTCTACGTTCTCGATGAGCCCTCGATCGGCCTGCACCAGCGCGACAATGCGCGCCTGCTGGATACGCTGAAACATCTGCGCGATATCGGCAACACCGTCATCGTGGTCGAACATGATGAGGACGCCATTCTGACGGCGGATTATGTGGTCGATATCGGCCCGGCGGCCGGTATTCACGGCGGCCAGGTGATTGCCGAAGGATCCCCGCAGGAAGTGATGGCCAATCCGAAATCGCTGACCGGCAAATATCTCTCCGGTGAACTCGGTGTTGCCGTGCCGGCTGAGCGCCGCAAACCGAAGAAGGGCCGCGAGATCAAGGTTTTTGGCGCACGCGGCAACAACCTGAAGAATGTCACGGCCGCTGTGCCGCTCGGTGTTTTCACGGCCGTAACCGGGGTTTCGGGTGGCGGCAAATCCACCTTCCTGATCGAGACGCTGTATAAATCGGCGGCGCGCAGGGTCATGGGCGCGCGTGAAATCCCGGCCGAGCACGACCGCATCGATGGTTTCGAATTCATCGACAAGGTGATCGATATCGACCAGTCGCCGATCGGACGCACGCCGCGTTCCAACCCGGCCACCTATACCGGCGCCTTTACGCCGATCCGTGACTGGTTCGCCGGCCTGCCGGAAGCCAAGGCTCGTGGTTACGCGCCCGGCCGCTTCTCCTTCAACGTCAAGGGTGGCCGCTGCGAGGCCTGCCAGGGCGACGGGGTGATCAAGATCGAGATGCACTTCCTGCCTGACGTCTACGTCACCTGCGACGTCTGCCACGGCAAGCGTTATAACCGCGAGACGCTGGACGTCACCTTCAAGGGCAAATCCATCGCCGACGTGCTGGATATGACGGTTGAGGAAGGCGTCGAATTTTTCGCCGCCGTTCCCGCCGTGCGCGACAAGCTGCAATCGCTCTTCGATGTCGGCCTCGGTTACATCAAGGTCGGACAGCAGGCCAATACGCTTTCAGGCGGCGAGGCGCAGCGCGTCAAGCTCGCCAAGGAACTGTCGAAGCGCTCGACGGGCCGCACGCTCTATATTCTCGACGAGCCGACGACGGGCCTGCATTTCCACGACGTCAACAAGCTGCTCGAAATGCTGCATGCGCTGGTGGAACAGGGCAATTCCGTGGTGGTGATCGAGCATAATCTCGAAGTCATCAAGACGGCGGACTGGATCATCGATATCGGGCCTGAAGGCGGCACGGGCGGCGGCGAAGTGGTGGCCACGGGCACGCCGGAAGACATCGTCAAGGTGGAGCGTTCCTATACCGGCCACTTCCTGAAGGAGCTTCTGGAGCGCCGGCCGGCCGGAAAACGGGAGGCTGCGGAGTAAGCCGCAGCTTTCGTCGCAAAGGTTCGAAAGGCCGAAGGCCGGAGGAGGAACTAGATATGTCGACATCAGGCACGATCCGCACCGGTATCGGCGGCTGGACCTTCGAGCCCTGGGAAGGCACTTTTTATCCCGAAAAACTGCCGAAAAAACGCCAGCTGGAACACGCCAGCCGGCAGCTCACGGCAATCGAGGTGAACGGCACCTATTACAGCAGCCAGAAACCGGAGACCTTTGCGAAATGGGCATCCGAAGTGCCCGAGGATTTCGTGTTTTCGCTAAAGGCAAGCCGCTTTGTCACCAACCGCAGGGTTCTGGCCGAGGCAGGTGAGTCGATGACGAAGTTCCTGACGCAGGGGTTGACGGAACTCGGGTCCCATCTCGGTCCCATCCTCTGGCAGTTTGCGCCCACGAAAAAATTCGACGCGGAGGATTTCTGTGCATTTCTGGCGCTGCTGCCCGAAAAGCAGGACGGGCTCACTCTTCGCCATGTCGTGGAGGTGCGCAACCCGACATTTCAGGTTCCGGAATTCATCGAACTTCTTGCCAGGCACAAGGTCGCCGTCGTCTGCGCTGACCATCACGATTATCCGATGCTGCCTGACGTAACGGCCGATTTCGTTTATTGCCGCCTGCAGAAGGGCGAGGACGACATCGAGACCTGCTATCCGAAAAAAGAGATCACGCACTGGGCTGAGCGGGTAAAGACCTATGCGAGGGGCGGTGTGCCGGACGATCTGCCGCTGATCGCGCCGGATCGGAAGGTTAAGAAGACCCCGCGCGATGTTTTCGCTTTCTTCATTACCGGCGGCAAGGTCAATGCGCCTAATGGTGCGCAGGAACTGCAAAAGGCGGTCTGAGCGCTTTCAGCCCGCCATGTCTTTCGTGGTGCTGACATCGATGCTGGCGAAAGCGGCCTCGATGACCTCCGGCCCTGCCCCGGGCCTCGTGGCATCGCTGGAGAGGATTTGCCGGAAACGGCGCGCGCCGGGCATGCCCTGAAACAGTCCGACCATATGGCGGGTGACGTGGTTGAGACGTCCGCCCGCGGCGATATAATCGGCGGCATAGGCCATCATCGCGTCACGCAGCGCCATCCAGTCCGGGTGGCGGGCCTCCTCGCCATAGATGCGATGGTCGACGTCGACAAGGATGGAGGTGTTGTGATAGGCGGCGCGGCCGAGCATCACGCCATCCATATGCTGGAGATGTCCGCTCGCCTGATCGAGATCGGCGATGCCGCCGTTGATGCCGATAAAGACGTCAGGATTTTCCCGCTTCATGCGATAGACGAGGTCATAATCGAGCGGCGGCACTTCGCGGTTTTCCTTTGGCGAAAGCCCCTGCAGCCAGGCTTTGCGCGCGTGAACCCAGACCGCGTCCGCGCCCGCCGCAACAACCCTCTTCAGAAAATCAGGCAGAACCGCTTCCGGCTCCTGCTCATCCACCCCGATCCGGCATTTCACGGTAACCGGCACACTGGCGGCAGCCTTCATTGCGGCCACACATTGCGCCACCACATCAGGCTCGCGCATCAGGCAAGCGCCGAAGGTGCCGGATTGCACCCGATCCGAGGGACAGCCAACATTCAGATTGATTTCATCATAACCGTAGTCCCCGGCGATCCGCACCGCTTCGGCAAGCTTGGCCGGATCAGACCCGCCGAGCTGCAACGCCACGGGGTGTTCCTGAGGGTGATAACCGAGCAGCCTGTCACGCTGGCCATGGATGATGGCGTCGGCAACGATCATTTCGGTGTAAAGCAGCGCACGCTTCGACAATTGCCGGTGCAGAAACCTGCACCTCGTATCGGTCCAGTCGATCATGGGGGCCACGGCGAAGATTTTTTCGCCGCTTGCAAGCGCTTGTCTGTACATGGATTAACCTCTTTGCGCCGGCTTCTACAGCAAAGGACCGTAAAAAGCCAGTTTTGCAGGCGAGGCAATTTTGAACTGGAAATCGCGCCGGAATCGCGGGACAAGAATTGCACCCTAAAAGACGACAGGAAATCCACATGGCCGCTACCGTCATCCCCGCCCCGAAGCCCGTTCTCCTGCCCGTCGAAGGCACGAGCGATCTGTTCCCTGTACGGCGGGTCTATTGTGTCGGCCGCAATTATGCCGATCACGCCATTGAGATGGGCCACGACCCCTCGCGCGAGCCGCCCTTCTATTTTCAGAAGAACCCGGACAACCTGCTGCCCGCAGGACAGGATTTTCCCTATCCGTCGCTCTCATCGAATGTGCATTACGAAGTTGAGTGCGTCGTGGTGCTGAAAAGCGGCGGAGCGGATATTCCGACGTCGGAAGCGCTGAACCATGTCTGGGGTTACGCCGTCGGTATCGACATGACACGCCGCGACCTGCAGGACGGGCTGAAGAAGATGGGACGTTCCTGGGAGGGCGCGAAGGCCTTCGAATATTCCGCGCCGGTGTCCCCCATCGTCCCAGCGGACAGGATCGGGCATCCCGCAACCGGCGCGATCTGGCTCGACGTCAATGGCGAACGCAAGCAGACGGGCGATCTCGCCCAGATGATCTGGAAGGTGCCGGAAGTGATTGCCGAGCTTTCCAAGCTGTTCACCCTTGCCGCTGGCGACGTCATCATGACCGGCACGCCGGCTGGCGTTGGTCCAATCGTTCGCGGTGACCGCATAGAATGCGGCGTCGAGGGTGTCGGCACACTGTCGGTGACGGTCGTCTGACGCACGAACATAAGGGAGGACATCGACATGCCGCTTTACCGCCTTGCCGACCGTGTGCCGCAAACGCCTGCAGCGGATCGCTACTGGATCGCTCCCGACGCCAATGTCATTGGCTCAGTCACGCTCGGCGAAGACGTCGGCATTTGGTTCGGTGCAACGCTGCGTGGAGACAATGAGCCGATCATCGTCGGGCGCGGCACCAATATTCAGGAAGGCGTGATGGTTCACAGCGATCCCGGCTTTGCCGCAACGATCGGCGAAATGTGCACCATTGGCCACCACGCTATCGTGCATGGCTGTACCATCGGCGATAATTCGTTGATCGGCATGGGCGCGACGATCCTGAACGGCGCAAAGATCGGCCGAAACTGCCTCGTCGGCGCCAATGCTCTAGTGACGGAGGGGAAGGAATTTCCGGATAATTCCCTGATCGTCGGCTCGCCCGCGCGCGCTATCCGCACGCTTGATGACGACGCCGTGGCGGGGATTCGCCGCTCAGCGAAAAAATACGTCGAAAACTGGAAGCGTTTCTCGCAGGATCTGGCGGTCATCGAAAGGTGATCGGGAGCGGGCAACAATACCCATTCCATCCATCGTCCGTCAGGCCGAGCAGGCGGCGCAAAGACCGCGGATTTCGATGGTGGTCTTTTCCGCTTTGAACTTGCTGTCCTTCACCCAGCGCTCCAGCCGGTGATCGATCTCGTGATCGTGGAATTCCGTGACCTGCCCGCAGGACTCGCAGATGGCGAAGGCGACGGTGCCATGGTGACTGGAGCAGCACTCCGCCTGGGTATGGGTGCAGGCGACGAAGGCGTTAAGGCTCTCCAGCCGGTGCACAAGGCCATATTCCACCAGTTTTTCCAGCGCCCGATAGACCTGCAGCGGCGCGCGGAAACCATCATCGCGCAACTTGTCGAGGATCATATAGGCGCTGAGCGGCTGATGCGCGTTTGAAAGGGCGTTCATGACCAGCGACTGGTTCTTGGTGAGGTTCTGCTGGGTCTGCGCATTCATGACTTGCCTCCTTCATCCGCGGAGCGGGACAAACCCGGCGCCGGCAACAGGCTTATAACGAAGAGGATCACCGCGGCAACCACGATGGATGGACCGGACGGTGTATCATAGGTGAGCGATCCGAAGAGGCCGCCAACAACGGCAACCGCACCGATCAGCGAAGCCACCACCGCCATTACCTCCGGTGTAGCGGAGAAACGTCTGGCGGTCGCAGCCGGTATGATGAGCAGCGATGTGATGAGCATGATACCGACCACCTTCATCGCGATGGCGATCACCAGCGCCATCAGCAACGTGAAGATCAATTTCGCCCGTTCCGGTTTCAGCCCCTCGGCTTCCGCCAGCTCCGTATTGACGGTGGAGGCAAGCAGCGATCGCCACAGGAACACCATGGAGACGATGACAACCAGTCCGCCGCCCCAGATCAGTGCAATATCGCTGCGGGTGACGGCGAGAATGTCGCCGAACAGGAACGAGACGAGATCGATGCGGACCCAGCTCATGAAGGCAACGATGACAAGGCCGATCGCCAATGCGGAGTGGGACAGGATGCCCAGCAGCGCATCGGCGGACAGCGCCTGCCGCCGTTGCAGGAAAATCAAAAGGAGCGACACGGCCGACGCGACCAGAAACACGCTGACAATGAGGTTCAGCTGCAGCAGCAGAGACAGGGCAACACCCAGAAGCGCCGAATGGGCCATGGTATCGCCAAAATAGGCCATGCGCCGCCAGACGACAAAGCAGCCAAGCGGACCGGCTGTCAATGCAACCCCAATGCCGGCGACCATGGCGCGGACGAAGAAATCGTCAAACATGGCGTTCTCCCTGCCGCTGGTTAAGGTGGGCGTCGTCGTCACGTTCATGGCCGCAGCCGCATTCTCCATGATCATCGTGGCGGTGGCCGTGGTCATGATGGTCATGCCCGTGGTCATGATGAAGATCATGCCCGTGATGGTGACCATCCTCGGGGTGGCAATGGTCCGTCACCGTGCCATCCGCATGTTGCACCCGGCCGTCCGGCAAATGGGTGTGATCATGATGGTGACTGTAGACGGCCAGCCCCTTCGCCGCCGCGCCGCCGAACAGGCGCATATATTCCGGACTCTGGCTCACCGCCTGCGGTGTGCCGCGGCAGCAGACATGGCCGTTGAGGCATATCACCGTATCGGTTTCCGCCATCACTACATGCAGATCATGCGAGATTAACAGAATTCCGCAATTATTTGAATTCCTGATATTTTTTATCAGATCATAAAGCGCGATCTCGCCGGAGAAGTCCACCCCCTGCACGGGTTCGTCAAGAACCAGAAGGTCGGGCTTGCGGGCAATGGCGCGGGCAAGAAGCGCGCGTTGGAACTCGCCACCGGACAGATGCTGCACCTCGGCATTGGCAAGATGCGCGATACCGGTCGCATTCAGAGCGGCGTCTATTTCGCGGGCAGCGAGCGGTCCTGTCAGTGTCATCAGTCGGCGCACCGAAAGCGGCATTGTCCAGTCGACCGAAAGCTTCTGCGGCACATAGCCCACTTTCAGACCAGCCTTGCGGGTAACCACCCCCTCGGTTGGTTTGACGACACCAATCGCCATTTTCGCGCTCGTGGACTTGCCTGATCCGTTCGGCCCGATCAGTGTGACGATCTCGCCCTTGCTGACGGAAAACTCCACGCCGCGCACCAGCCAGCGGCCGTTGCGCTGGACGCCGGCATTGGCAAGGGAGACCAGTATCTCGTTACCCGAATGGGCGGAATGAAGCATGGGATTGTCCGTTTGGCGATGTTGCTTACCGCTATCGCATACGTTATAGAGTTACGCAATAAATGTAATAACATAACTAACGTTCTTCAAGTGGAGTGCATTTCATGAAATCGATCCTGATCCCGCTCGCGGCCTCCATGGCAATCGCGGTCGCCGCTTCCGGCGCCACCGCTGCACCCGAGGTCGTGGTGTCGATCAAGCCCGTCCACTCCCTCGTTGCGGCCATCATGCAAGGTGTCGGGGAACCACAGCTCATCGTCGATGGCGCGGCCTCGCCGCATACCTATAATCTCCGTCCGTCGAATGCACGCAAGCTCGAAACGGCGGATGTGGTTTTCTGGGTGGGTCCCGGACTGGAAGCATTTCTGGAGAAGCCGCTGGAAGCGCTGGCCGCCAAGGCGACTGTTGTGGAACTGGAAGATGCCAAGGGGCTGGAAAAGCTGCCCTTCCGTGAAGGGGGGCCCTTTGAAGCGCATGATCATGGCGAAGAAGGCCATGAGGCGAATGACGGTCATACCGAAAAGCCGGACGCGCACGAGCATGGTCACGAGCATGACGGAGGCGGTCACGCCGGTCACGACGGTGAGAGCCACGATGCCCATGAGCATGGCACCTATGACACACATCTCTGGCTTGACCCCGCCAATGCCAAGGCCATGGCCCAGGCAATCGAAACCGCGCTGATCGCGGCCGATCCCGGCAATGCCGCGATCTATCAGTCCAACACAAAGAAGCTGATCGATGATCTCGATACACTTGACGCCGAACTGGCCAAAACGGTTCAGCCGGTGAAGGACAAGCCGTTCATTGTCTTCCACGACGCCTACCAATATTTCGAACATCGCTATGGCGTGAAGACGGCGGGGTCGATCACCGTCAGCCCCGAAACCCTGCCGGGCGCGGATCGCGTCAAACAGATGCAAGAAAAGGTTCGCCAGCTCGGCGCGACCTGCGTTTTTGCCGAACCGCAATTCGAGCCTAAGCTGGTCTCGGTCATCACCGAAGGTACGGCAGCGAAGTCGGCTACGCTTGATCCGGAAGCGGCAACGCTGGAGCCAGGCCCGGAGCTTTACTTCAAGCTGATGCGCGGTATCGCCGGGTCGCTGAAGAATTGTTTGTCCTGATGGGCACCTCATCAAGCCTGGCATGGCCAATGCGCCATGCCGGCTCGTTCTTGCGTGTGCCTTAAGGCTTCGGCGCCATGGAGGACCAGACCGGGCGGCTGATGCTCTGCAGAGTTTCCGCGGACGCGCCGTTGATGCGGGCCAAAAGGGCTTTCGCAAGCTCCCTGCCCGCCAGTTTGATATCTTCATTGACGGTATGGATCTGCGGCTTGATCCAGTTCAGGAATTCGGCGGACTGTTTCGAGACGATGTCGATGTCCTTTCCGATTTTCACGCCCGCGGCCTCGAACCCGGCCACCAGCGCGATGGTGCTACTGCCACTGATCGAAACGATGCCATCGGGACGATCATCGGACTGCATGAGCCTCTGACCGAAATCGCGGATTTTTTCCAGCGGCGTTTCGATTGTAACGGTGTCCAAGGGAAATTCGGTAAGGCCGAAATCCCTAATTGCCCGATTAAACCCCTTGCGAGCGTGGTCGTGAAACGAAAAACGTGACGGCGGCACGATGACGGCGATCTTCCTGCGTCCGCATTGAGCCAATCGCTCAACCGCTTCGTAGGCGTAGGCTTCATTGTCAAAATCATGAAAGGCATGGTCGATGCCCATGTCCGAACGTCCATGGGTGACGAAGGGCATCTTGCGCTCCGTCATGAAACGGACTCGCGGATCGTTGGGTTCGATCTTAGAAATGATGACGCCATCCGCCGACCCCGTTTCGAGAATGTAGCGGATCGGCACCATGGAATCCTTGGCGTGGATATGGGGCGTTACGACCAGATGATATTGGGTCGAGGACAAAACCTCGGTGATGCCGAACACCATCTGGCTGGTAAAACCCATCAGCTCTTCATCGACGCTGAGAACGAGGGCAATCACATTGGTCTTGCCGGTGCGAAGGCGCACGCCGGCGCGGTTTGGCTGATAGCCGATCTGGCGGGCAATCAGCCGCACGCGCTCCTTTGTCTCCGCGCCGATATCAGGCGCATCCTTGAGCGCGCGCGAAACGGTGGTGATGCCGAGGCCCGTCATGTAAGCGATGGTCTTTAGGGTCGGGCGCTCGCCCGTCGTCACGGGCGCTTCGCTCCCGCCGGATTTACCAGTATCGTTCATGTCATTTCGCCATGCTTGACCGAACGGTGATCATAGATAGCTTTTACGTCGTTGCAAAGGCAAAGGTCCTCAACCGGGATCCGCTTTCCGCGCGGGAGCCCCTGTTTGGGCTATAACGATGTAGCTCGAAAAAATGTCCGGTTCTTACTGCGCTTTTCTCTCGCCCGCCCGTGATGGCTGCGTAGCCAATATATGATTTAATCATAAACATTTAAAAATAATAATAACTTATTGATATAAAATAGAAAAATAAAATAACATTTAGAACGATCCATCCGGCCGCAATTGATGCGCCGTTCCAGAAATTTTTCCTGACATATGTTGTACCTGAAAGACATGACGGAATGGAGGTTTTACGGTAACGTTGCCGAAGGGAGGGTATCATGAGACCGAGCAAGCGGGCGTTTAGCCACTTGCGGCGTCCATCCTCCCCAGATTCTGACACAAGCCTGCATCACAATGCCGGCTTCCTTATTTGAATTCATAAATGCAGGGTCCCGTCATGATTTCTTCCTCCACGCCCGAAACCGTCATCGATCTGGCAGGGCTCTGGCGCCTGACATCAGTGGACAGAGATCATACGACCGAGCTTACCGTCCCTGGGGATATCCATACGGCTCTCAAAGATGCGGGCATCATTCCAGATCCCTACCACGGAGCCAATGAAAAGGCTGTGCAATGGGTGGCCCAACAAGACTGGGTTCTTGAGCGAACGTTCATCCTCGATGAGGCGGACGCAAGCTGGTATCTCGACATCGACTATCTCGACACCGTCGCGATTGTCTTCGTGAACGACGTTCCGGTGCTCAGCGCGGACAATTGCTTCCGTCGCTACCGCCCTGACATTTCCCGTGCAGTGCGCCCCGGTGAAAACACCATTCGCATCCATTTTCACTCCAATATAGCCGCCGGGGCGGAGCGCCAGGCGCGCCAGCCGTTTTATATACCCTATCACCCGGGGAATTCGCCTATCGCCAATGGCAATATGCTGCGCAAGCCGCAATGCCATTTCGGCTGGGACTGGAACATCGCGATCGCGCCACTCGGGCTTTACGGCAAAATCCTGCTGAAACGGCTCGATACGGCCCGGATTGAGCATGTCGTTACCTCACAGCGCCATATCGACGGCGGCGTCGAGCTGCATGTGGCCGTCACCCTCTTTGCCGAGGGACCGGCAAGCCTGCCGGTTTATCTGTCTCTCAACGATGAAAGGCTGAGGCTCGATTGCGGCGTCGGCGCAGGCGAAACCGTGGTGCGTCACGTCTTCTTCTTGGAAAATCCGGAGCTCTGGTGGCCTGCCGGCAGTGGCGAGCAGACGCTCTACACGCTGATGGTGGAGCTGCCCGATGAGACTGTGACCCGGCAGATCGGCTTCAGGACCATCGAGCTTCTGACCGATAAGGATGATGCCGGCAGCCGCTTCGCGTTCCGCATCAACGGCCGGGAAATCTTCTGCCGCGGTGCCAACTGGATTCCCGCAGATGCGCTCTATTCGCTCACCAGCCGGGAAAAGACCGAAGACCTCCTCTGCTCCGCGGTCGAGGCTAACATGAACATGATCCGGGTCTGGGGCGGCGGATTTTATGAGGAAGACTGGTTCTACGATCTCTGCGACCGTCTTGGCCTGCTGGTGTGGCAGGACTTCATGTTCGCCTGCAATCTTTATCCCTGCAGCGAGGATTTTCTCGATAATGTCGAACATGAGGTTGATTATCAGGTGAAACGCCTCTCCTCGCATCCTTCCATCGCGCTCTGGTGCGGCGATAACGAGCTGGTGGGTGCACTGACCTGGTTCGATGAGTCCCGCAACAATCGCGACCGATACCTTGTGGCTTATGACCGACTGAACCGCACCATTGAAAAGGCCCTGAAAAAGGCCGCTCCCGAAGCGCTGTGGTGGCCATCAAGCCCCGCCTCCGGTTATCTCGATTATGGCGATGCCTGGCACGCGGATGGTTCCGGCGACATGCATTACTGGTCCGTGTGGCACGAGAACAAGTCATTCGACAATTACCGTTCGGTGAAGCCGCGTTTCTGCTCGGAATTCGGTTTCCAGTCCTACACCTCCATGCCGGTCATCCGCACCTATGCGGAAGACACGGATATGAACATCGCCTCCCCCGTCATCGAACTGCACCAGAAAAATGCCGGCGGCAACGAGCGGATCGCCGGTACGATGTTCCGCTACTTCCGCTTCCCAAAGGACTTCGAGAATTTCGTTTATCTGAGCCAGGTCCAGCAGGCATTGGCTATCCGCACGGCCGTCGATTACTGGCGCTCGCTGAAGCCGCATTGCATGGGAACGCTATACTGGCAGCTGAACGACACTTGGCCGGTCGCCTCGTGGTCAAGCCTCGATTATGGCGGCGGCTGGAAGGCGCTGCATTATGCCGCCCGCCGCTTCTTCCAGCCTGTCACGGTTTCGGCTATCCCTGCGGAGGATGGACGCCGAATAAACTTCTCCATGGTGAATGACACGGCGGAAGACGTCGAGATCGACATGAATATCGTTGCCCTGACCATGGACGGCAACCGAGTGCCGTTGAAATCCGCCAACGGCACCTGCACGACCGACAAGGCCGCTACGCTGACCGACATCGACATGAGCAGCCTGCCTGACGGCACCATCCTTGCCTGGAGCTTCATCGCCTCCAACGGCATGACCGGCGAAGGCCACCATGTGCGCGACACCTATAAAGCGCTGGAACTTCTGCCCGCCGGTCTGACACTCACCACCAGCTCACTGAAAAACGGGCAGTTCGAAATAGATGTCACCGCAAGCGGGCTTGCGCTCTTCGTCATGCTGGAGGCAGATCAGCCCGGGCGTTATTCCGACAACCATTTCGATCTCGCTGCCGGCGAAACGCGGCGTATCATCTTCACCCCGAAAGCGGGCGGCGGACAGCCGCACTTCCGTGTCTTCGATCTTCATGGCTGCCAGTCCCCGCATTGAAACGATGCGGAGAAAGGCATAACCATCCTGTTCGGGAAGACAGGCTTCGCGGCCTGCCCTCATCAGTTCAAATGGTTGCCGGGTTCTTCGGCAGCCGATCATCAGCAAGTGGAGGAAGACCCATGGTTTGGCAACCGGCCGAAAACCGTTACACGTCCATGAAATACAATCATTGCGGCAAAACCGGACTGAAACTACCGGAGATCTCGCTGGGACTCTGGCATAATTTCGGCAACGATACGCCGCATCAGACGAAACAGGCCATCTGCCGCCGTGCATTTGATCTCGGCATTACCCATTTCGACCTCGCCAACAATTATGGCCCGCCGCCCGGCAGCGCCGAGACCGCCTTCGGCGAAATCCTGAGGACGGATTTCCGGGGTTATCGTGACGAGATGATCATCTCCTCCAAGGCAGGTTACAACATGTGGCCTGGTCCTTACGGCGAATGGGGCAGCCGCAAATATCTTATCGCCTCCTGCGACCAGAGCCTGAAACGCATGGGGCTGGATTACGTCGATATCTTCTATTCTCACCGTTTCGATCCCAACACGCCGCTTGAGGAAACCTGTGGTGCGCTTGACCAGATCGTCCGCTCGGGCAAGGCGCTTTATGTCGGCATTTCCTCCTATAACTCTAAGCGCACCCGTGAGGCCGCCGCGATCCTGAAGGACCTCGGCACGCCCTGCATCATCCACCAGCCGAGCTATTCGATGATCAACCGCTGGATTGAAGAAGATGGTCTCGTTGATACGCTGGAGGAACTAGGCATCGGCTCCATCGTCTTCTCGCCGCTGGCGCAGGGCATGCTGACGACGAAATATCTCGGCGGCGTGCCTGATGGCAGCCGCGCATCGCAGAGCAAGTCGCTCAACCCGGCTTTCCTCAATGAACGTAATGTCGAGAACATCCGGGCGCTGAACGGCATTGCCGAGCGGCGTGGCCAGACACTGGCGCAGATGGCCATCGCCTGGGTGCTGCGCGGCGGTCGCATCACCTCGGCGCTGATCGGCGCCAGCCGCGTCGAGCAGGTTGAAGACTGTGTGAAAGCGCTGGACAAACCGGATTTCACGACCGAAGAACTCGCTGAAATCGACCGCTACGCCAAGGACGCTGATATCAACCTCTGGGCAAAATCTGCCGAACGCGTCTGACCGAGGAGAGACCGCCCGGTTATTCCGGGCGGTCCCACCGCGTCAAGAAACTTCAAAACAAAAGATTAACTCCTGCCTCTAAGCCTTAACAACCATTACATAATTGTAATTTTAAATTCAGTTTCCGTTCATTCGTTTGTTCGTAAGTTCTTCTCATTGAAACACGAGAGGAAACTTCCATGAAAAAGTTCGTCACCATTCTTCTGGCTGCAACCGTTCTCGCGGCCCCGATGGCTCAGGCGCAGGGCCGTCACGATGATCGCCACCGCGGCGTCACCGTCGAGCGTCATGTCACGAAAAAGGTCATCGTCAAGAAGCACCGTTGGGATCGTGGTCAGCGCCTCTCGCCAGCAGAGCGTCGTCATTTCGTCGATCGTCGCGATTATCGCCGTTACCGCCTGGCCGAACCGCGCCGCGACCAGCGCTGGGTGCGCGTTGACAACCAGTTCCTGCTCATCAATGCCGTCAGCGGCCTGATCGTCGGCCTTGCCGCCGCTCGCTAATTCCAAGCACCGGTGAAATGAAAAAGGCCCGCTTGCGCGGGCCTTTATCTTTATCCAATGGCCGATCAGAAAATATCGGCGCCGCTGCCCCACGGGCCATGCGGCTTGTCCACGCCGTCGGTGCGTTCGAAGCCATGGGCGCCGAAGAAGTCGCGCTGCGCCTGGATAAGGTTGGCGCTGCCGCGGCCGCGACGATAGGCATCGAAATAGCCGAGTGCAGAGGCCAGCGCCGAAACCGGCAGGCCCGACAGGGCAGCGTAAGAAACGACGCGGCGTAGCGGCGCATCGGTTTCCTTGACGATAGCGGAGAAAGCCGGCGTCACGATGAGGTTGGCCACATGCGGATCCTTGGTAAAGGCCGAGGTGATTTCATCGAGGAACTCCGAGCGGATGATGCAGCCGGCGCGCCAGATGCGGGCAATCGTCGGCATCGGCAGGTTCCAGTTGAACTCCTTCGAAGCGGCCGACATGATGGCGAAGCCCTGCGCATAGGCACCGACCTTGGCGGCCAGAAGCGCGCTTTCCAGATCGGCGATGAAGGCCTTCCTGTCGGCCGGTGCAGTTGCAAGGGCCGGAAGGCCAAAGATTTTCTCGGCAGCTTCGCGCTCATCCTTCTGCGAGGAGAGAATACGGGCAGCCACGGCCGCTTCGATGGCGGTTGCGGCGACGCCCATGTTCTGCGCCTCGATGACGGACCACTTGCCCGTGCCCTTCTGGCCGGCCTTGTCGAGGATCAGATCGACCATCGGTTTGCCGGTGATCGGATCGGCGGCGCGCAGAACCTTTTCGGTGATTTCGATCAGGTAGGAATTAAGACGGCCCTTGTTCCATTCACCGAACACATCGGCGATTTCGGCAGCGCTCATCTTCAGACCGTCACGCAGGATGCCGTAGATTTCCGCGATCATCTGCATGTCGGCATATTCGATACCATTATGGATGGTCTTGACGAAGTGGCCAGCACCATCATTTCCGAGCCATGCCACGCACGGATCGTCATTATATTTGGCGGAGATGGAGGTGAGCACTTTCTCGACGCGCTTCCAGCTGTCCTCGGTGCCGCCAACCATGATGGACGGTCCATGACGCGCGCCCTCTTCGCCACCCGAAACGCCCATGCCGATAAAGGTGAGGCCGCTGTCCTTCAGATTGTCGAAACGGCGGATCGTGTCGCGGAAATTCGCATTGCCCGCATCGATCATGATGTCGCCGTTCGAAAGATGCGGCTTCAGGATTTCCATCTGCTGGTCGACCGGATCGCCAGCCTTGATCATGATGATGATCGGGCGCGGAGGACGAATGGCGGCAACGAATTCCTCGATGGTTTCGCAAGGGATCAATTGTCCCTGCAACTCGCCGGCTTCAGCGTAGAATTTTCTCGTCGCTTCAG
Organism: Agrobacterium sp. MS2; assembly: GCF_003261015.1. Classification (NCBI taxonomy): domain Bacteria; kingdom Pseudomonadati; phylum Pseudomonadota; class Alphaproteobacteria; order Hyphomicrobiales; family Rhizobiaceae; genus Agrobacterium; species Agrobacterium sp. MS2. The sequence goes on from NZ_QLNF01000012.1 coordinate 521,461, forward strand.
GGGTTCGGTTGAATACGGCGATCTTGTTGCCCTTTTCGGCGATGTTGAGCGCCAGGTTAGAGCCCATGACGCCGAGACCGATCAAACCGATTTCTGCCTGTTCCACGGATGTGCCTCCATCTTGCTTTTTGGTGGTCGTGTTGTGGCACTGTAATCACCAAACGGCAAGGCTGGGCGTGACTGAAACGATTAAATTTTGATGACGCAAATCAGCTTTGCATATTTGCGGCAGGTCACGGCCTATTCGAAATCGAGGTTCGCGGCCGGTTATCACCATCGTCCAGCGCCCGCCAGGCGGCCCCTTCCATGTCCTCATACTGGCCCGAACGCACCGACCAGAGGAAGGCAAAAAGTCCGAGTGCGCCTAATAGCAGCGCAACGGGAATGAGATAGATCAGCATATTCATGCCAGTTGCGCCCCCTCGCCCGCAAACCCGGTCTCTGGTTCATTCCGACGACCGGCGGATTCAACCGATCCGGCGAGGCGCAATGCGTTGGCGACGACGATCAGCGACGATGTCGACATGGCGATGGCCGCGATCATCGGCGTCGCATAACCAGCAATCGCGATCGGCACGGCAATGATATTATAGCCGATGGCAAGCGCGAAGTTCTGCCGGATGAGCTTTCCGGCCTGCTGCGATGTCTCGATCGCGAAAGGCACGGCATCGAGGTCCTCCTGCATAAAAACAAAATCGGCGGCCTGCCGGCCGATATCGGCGGCGGTGGCGGGCGCCATCGAAACATGTGCGGCGGCGAGCGCCGGCGCATCGTTGATACCGTCTCCCACCATCAGGACTTTGTGCCCTTCCCCGGTAAGCGAGGCGCAACGCGCCGCCTTGTCCTTCGGCGACAGGTCCGCGCTCCAGTTGGCGATCCCCAGCCGGTCGGCCATGGCGCTGACAGCTGCTGCCCGGTCACCCGAAACGATTTCCTGAGCCAAACCCCGCACCGACAGGCTGCGCAATGCCGCAGCCGCACCTGCGCGCGGATTGTCATCGAAACCGAAGCTCGCCAGAAGGCGGCCATCGAGTGACAACACCACCTCCGACCGCGCGTTGCCGTTGTCGGCACCCTCATCATCCGGGCACGCGAAACGGCGGTTACCGAGCCGATAGGTTCCCACATCAGTCTTCGCCTCGACGCCCGAACCCGGGATTTCATGCACCGTCTCATACGCCGGCAAAGGGCCGCTGTAGGCGGCATGCAGAGCTTTTGAGAGGGGGTGGCGGGAATGGGCAGCAAGTCCTGCCGCAATTGCCATGGTGGCGGGCTTCACCTCGCCCGTCTCGACCAGTCGCGGCCTGCCGATGGTCAATGTGCCGGTCTTGTCGAACAGTACGGTATCGATCTCCGCCAGTCGCTCCATGGCCGACCCTTCCTTGACCATGATCCCATGCCGGAAAAGTCTTCCCGCGGCCACCACCTGCACGACGGGAACGGCAAGGCCGAGCGCGCAGGGGCAGGTGATGATGAGAACCGCGATGGCGATCAGCATCGCCTGTTTCCAGTCGCCACCGAAGAAACCCCATCCGAGAAACGACACAAGCGCCAGAAGATGGACGACGGGCGAATAATAGCTTGCGGCCCGGTCGGCAATACGGCGGTAACGCGCTCGCCCACTTTCGGCCGCCTCCATCAGACTGATGACCTCCGACAGGAATGAATCCCTGGCCGAGGCGGTCACCCGGGCCACCAGCGAACCGGTAAGGTTCAGCGTACCCGCCTGCAGGCTGTCACCCACCGCAACACGCCTTGGCGCGCTTTCACCATTGACGATCGACATGTCGAGATCGCTGCTGCCACTCTCGACCACCGCGTCGACCGCCACACGGTCTCCTGCCGCTATCGCAATCGACATTCCCGGCTCGATATCGGCAAGCGGGCGGTATTCGCGTGTTCCGTTCTCACCGAGGACGGTCGCGCCCCGTGGCGAGAGCCGGGCGAGCCCGGCAATCGCCGAACGAGCCTTGTCGCGCATGATGTGATCGAGCGTGCGGCCGATCAGCAGGAAGAACAGCAGCGACACCGTCGCATCGAACCAGGCATGTTCACCGTGGTGGATCGTCTCCCACAGCGAAACGGCATAGGACAGCGTGATGGCCAGTGCGATCGGCACGTCCATGTTTGTGCGGCCGTGTTTCAGCGCGCTCCAGGCCGACTGATAAAAGAAACGCCCACCGTAGATCAGCGCCGGGGCGGCGATCATCGCCGAAATCCAGTGAAACATGTCGCGCGTCGCCGCATCCGCGCCGGACCAGACGGAAACGGACAAAAGCATGATATTGGCCGAGGCAAAGCCGCATAGCGCCACCGCCCTGATCAGCTGCGAACGCAACGCGTCGGAAGCGTCCTGACCACTGGCGAAAAGATGCGTGCGGTATCCCGTCGCCAGAATGGCGCGGGCAAGGTCGGCGGGATCGGTCCTGACACCCTCGACCTCTTCTCTCCAGACAATCGCAACACGCTTGGACGAAAGGTTCAACCGCGCCCGCTCCACCTGCGGCAAGCGGCCGAGCGCGCGCTCCACGGTGGTGATGCAGGCGCCGCAATAAACATCCGGCACGCTGAGATCGGTCTGGCGGAGACCCTGCCCCAGATCACGGCTTGCCAGCATCAGCTCCTCTGACGACGGTGGATTGACCGGATCGGCAAGCTGCAGCGATCCTTCTGTCCCCGGTGCACAACAGCTCATTGGCGCCCCCTGACAACGGCGATCCGCGTGCCCTCGTGCACGATGATCCGGCCGTTCTTGACGGCTGTAATTTCTACGATCCACTGACCCGGCAGCATGTCATGCGGGCCGGTAAAGACCCCTTTGGCAACCGGGGTCAGCTCCATGTCGAAATTCTGGCGTTCCCCAACGGGCCGGCGAAAATGCGCGATCAACTGATCGGTATCGACCGGGCCGGTATCGGGATGAAAGACCTCGTAGCGGACCGTCCTTTCGTCCACCGCAAGTTTACCCTTTATGCCGGTCGCCGCTCTCGCCTTGGCTGCTTCCGCCTTCGCGTTGAACTGCTGGCTGGCCACATAGGTATTCGGCACGACAAGCCCGCTCCAGCTGTTGACCGCGTTCCAGGCCATCACCATGTTGACGGTGATGACGGTGCCGAAAAACAGCAGCATGACGCCCAGCATATGCCAGCCGGTGAAAGTGAAACCGGACGTGTGACGATTGTTCACGGTCATTTTGTCGCTCCCGGAGCGTTGAAAACAGCGTCATAGCGGGCCGTCTCATGGCCGCCCGTATCGCTGACGATAAACTCGAAATTTTCCGCGGCCCGAGCGACGCGCCCGCCCGGCCGGGTGACGAAGACCTTCAGCGTCGTCGCTTCATCCGGCTCCACCGTCACCTCAAAGGCACGCGCGGCCGCATCGGGCATACCGTTTATCTTCATCACGGCATCAGGAAGGCCATTGATGGTCAGGCTCATCGTGCGCGGCTGCGGCACCATGTTGAGGATGCGCACGGTGTAGCCGTTGCGGATGGATCCGTTCGATTCCAGCACGTATTGCGGATTGCGGTCGTGCAGAACATTGAGCGCCAGCCGCTCGCGCGTCACCAGCGCAAACAGCATGCCGATGCCGACAGCCGCCCAGATGGCAGTATAAAGCAGCGTGCGCGGACGGAAGATGATGCGCCAGTTGAAGTGGCGCACGCGCTTGCTGAACTTGCCGTCTTCCTCACGCACGTTGGCTGGGCGGATTGCGTGCTGACCGTTGCCGGTCGCGAGCGCCATGTTGGATTGATACTCGGCAAGCGTGGCATAGGCGATCAGGCCACGCGGCTTGCCGATCTTGTCCATCACCCCGTCGCAGGCATCGATGCAGAGCGCGCAGGTGATGCATTCCAGCTGCTGCCCGTCCCTGATGTCGATGCCCATGGGACAGACCGCGACGCAAGCGTTGCAATCGACGCAATCGCCGACGCTCTCCCCCGCTGCGGTGGCCTTTTTGGCGTGCCGCGAGCGTGGCTCGCCGCGCCAGTCGTTATAGGTGACGACAAGCGAATTCTCATCCAGCATCGCCGCCTGAATGCGTGGCCAAGGGCACATGTAGGTGCAGACCTGTTCCCGCATCAACCCGCCAAAGACATAGGTCGTGGCGGTGAGGATGGCGACGGTCGAATAGGCAATCATGGGCGCCTGGCCGGTGACGAATTCCCGCGCCAGCGTCGGCGCATCGGCGAAGTAGAAAATCCAGGCGCCGCCGGTCAGGGCGCCAATCGCCAGCCAGATCGCGTGCTTCAACACTCGCTTGCGGAATTTGCCGACTGTAAGGGGCGCGACGTCCAGCTTCATGCGTGCATTTCGGTCACCCTCGATCGCCCTTTCGACGACGAGAAACAGGTCCACCCACACTGTCTGGGGACAGGTGTAACCGCACCATGCACGTCCCACGGCGGACGTGACGAGAAACAGCCCCAAACCCGCCATGACCAGCAATCCCGCGACGAAGAAAAATTCCTGCGGCCAGATTTCGATGAAAAAGAAATAAAAGCGTCGATTGGCGATATCGATCAATACTGCCTGATCTGGCGCATAGGGGCCACGGTCCCAACGCAGGAACGGTGTGAGATAATAAATGCCGAGCGTGACGAGCATGACAAGCCATTTGAACCGCCGGAACCGACCTTCCGCGCGCTTGGGAAAAATTTTCCTGCGTGCTTCGTAAAGCGGTTTGCGCGTTTTTGCGGAATTGACGGCCTCCGCGTCCAGCCTTTCAACGGGCTGCTGCGGGCGTTCCTGTCCGGCGCGATAGATGTTCATGATAGGAGTCCGGTTTTTATCTCCTTGCTTTCTCCCATCTCTGCGGTGAAACATCCTTGACTTGCATCAAGTGACGACAAAGTGGCGCAGCAAGAGGAGCGTGCCGCACGAGGAGGATGAGATGTCTGTCATGCAGTCGAGAATCATTCATCTGTCTATCGAGAAGCCGTGGAGTCACGTCTATGACTTCGTTTCCGATCCGAACAACATGGCTCGCTGGGCTGCCGGACTGGCAGGTGGCCTCAGGCCGGATGGCCAAGACTGGATCGCCGAAGGCGGACCACTCGGCGAGGTCAGGGTGAATTTTGCGCCAGCAAACGAATTCGGGGTCGTGGATCACGTCGTCACCTTGCCCGATGGCCTGAAGGTCTATAACGCGCTCAGGGTGACCCCGAACGGCAGTGGCGCCGAGGTCAGTTTCACGCTGCTTCGTCTTGAGGGGATGACGGACGAGGATTTCAACGGGGATGCGAGGGCTGTCACAGCCGATCTCGAAGCCTTGAAGGCGCTGCTCGAAGAGACGTGATGGAGTAAATGATGACGGAAAATGGCAACGACCGGCGAATCGACTATGTCGAATTCAACGTGAGCGATATTGAGCGCAGCAAAGCCTTTTACGGCGGCGCTTTCGGCTGGTCTTTCAAGGATTACGGTCCGCAATATTGCGAATTTTTCGACGGCCGCCTGACCGGCGGTTTTACCACCACGGCGCCGGTTTCCGCGAAGGGTGGACCGCTGGTTATTCTCTATGCGGCTGATATCGACGATGCCCAGCGGCAGGTGGTGGCGGCGGGTGGCGAGATAAGCGTCGCAATCTTCGCCTTTCCCGGCGGACGCCGGTTCCATTTTACCGATCCCGATGGATATGAACTGGCGGTCTGGTCTGCGGCGTAAGACGTTTCGGCAAACGTCAACTCTCGGCTTTGCGCGGAAGAATGACTTGGAATAAGGGGCGGCCGGGAGCGCTCAGCGTTCCCAGTCCTCCCGCTCGCGTGTGGTCGTCTTCCCGAGCTTGCGTTCCAGCTCTGCGGCCTGCGCTTCGGAAAGGCGAACATCGAGGGCAACCGAACCATCCTCGTGATCTTCCCGCCCGTCGACGATGGAATTGCTGTAGACCCAGGAAATCAGCGGCAATTGTTCAACGGACAGGACCACGGTCGTCTCCGTCAGAACACCGGAGAGGCGTTTCGAAATCTCGTCCATCAGGGCATCGACGCCCTCGCCGGTGATCGCAGAGACAGCACGAATATTGGCGCTGCCTTCGGCTCTTTGCATGATGGCGTCGTGGGCTTCCGGATCGAGGCGGTCAACCTTGTTCCAGACCTCGATGATACGGTGCTCGGCTTCCTTTTCGTCAATGCCGAGATCGCGGAGAATGCGCAGCACATCCGCCGACTGCGCGGCATTGTCCGGATCGGACATATCGCGGACATGCAGGATGAGATCGGCTTCCAGCACTTCTTCCAGCGTCGCACGGAAAGCCGCGACCAGATGTGTCGGCAGATCCGAAATGAAACCGACCGTATCGGACAGGATCACCGTGCGGCCGTGCGGCAGTTTCATGCGCCGCAATGTCGGATCGAGTGTGGCGAACAGCATGTCCTCGGCCAGAACGCCCGCACCGGTAATGCGGTTGAACAGCGTCGACTTGCCGGCATTTGTATACCCGACCAGCGCCACGATCGGATGCGGCACCTTGCGGCGCTTGGCGCGATGAAGCTGGCGGGTTCGCACCACCTGCTCCAGTTCCCGCTCGAGCTTGACGATGCGTTCCTGAAGCAGGCGCCGGTCAGCCTCGATCTGCGTTTCACCGGGGCCGCCCATGAAGCCCGCGCCACCGCGCTGGCGTTCAAGGTGGGTCCAGCTTCGAACGAGGCGACCCTTCTGATAGTTCAGATGCGCAAGATCGACCTGCAGCGTACCCTCCTTGGTGGAGGCTCGGCGCCCGAAGATTTCCAGGATCAGGCCCGTTCGGTCGATGACCTTGGCATTCCAATGCTTTTCGAGATTGCGCTGCTGCACCGGCGTCAGCGGATGGTCGACAATGACCAGGCCGGAATTGGTTTCATCCAGAAGATGACCGATTTCCTCGATCTTGCCGGTGCCGAACAATGTCGCCGGGCGTGGCTGGTTGACCGCGACGATGAGCCCCTGGGTCACCTCGAGATCGATGGCGAGCGCCAGCCCCTTCGCTTCCTCAAGCTTCGCCTCGACCGAGCGGCCAGCAGCGGCAGGTGATGCAGACGCGTCGCGGGTGTCGCGCTGCTTCAGGACCGGCACAAGAACCACGGCGCGCATGTCGTCGCGGTGTTTTTCCTGCTCGGGAATGATCGATTCGTTCGAGGTGTCGCGGGTCGAAATGGCAGTCCTCATCGGGAAAGACGGTTGGAATTCGTCCGCGCCGGCGCGGACGTCAATAGGAAGCAACCGCCCAGCGGCAAATAAGTTCCCGGCGCGGCTGGTTCCATTAAGACGAGAAGGTCAGGACGCCTCGCGTGCAGCGCCTTCTTCGTTTTCGAACATCTGCATCGGCTGACCCGGCATGATGGTCGAAATAGCGTGCTTGTAGACAAGCTGTGCGTGATCGTCGCGACGCAGAAGCTCGCAGAAATTGTCGAAAGCCGTGACCACGCCCGTGAGCTTGACACCGTTGATCAGGAAGATCGTCAGCGCAATGTTCTTCTTGCGAACCGTGCTGAGGAACAGATCCTGAAGATTCTGCGAGCGGTCCGGACCTTCTTCGATTTCGAGTTCCAGCGGCTGTCCGGGCATGATGGTCGAGATCGCATGCTTGTAAACCAGCTGCGAATGACCGTCCCGGCGCAGCAGAACGCAGAAATTATCGAAGGACGTTATCACGCCCGTGAGCTTCACACCGTTGATCAGGAAGATCGTCAGTGAAATCTTTTTCTTGCGTACGGTGTTGAGGAAAAGATCTTGAAGGTTTTGAGAACGTTCCGCCATGGCGCCGCTTCTTTCTTTTTTGCCGGCAGGGATACCGGAAAATAATCAATCAATAATAAGCCGGCCAAATCTCGTCCCCCGTTTGGCCGACCTCAAACTCTGGTATCAAATCGTGTCTTGTTCGGCAACGGCGAAAACAGCCGAATGGGTACGAGTATTGACCCGTTTTCTGCCGTCGAAACAGTCAGAAATATTGTATCGAAACGCGGAAAAGCTGTTCCACGTCCCGCACCGCGTCGGCGGAGGCGAACAGTACGACACGGTCTTTCGCCTTGATCTTGGTGCTCCCGTCCGGCCGGATGACCACGCCATCGCGATATATCGCGCCGATACGGACGCCTTCGGGCATTTCAACGTCACGAAAGGACTGACCGACGAGCGGTGACGTTTCCAGCGCCTCCGCCTCGATCACCTCTGCCGAACCGCGCTGCACGGCATAGACGGAGCGAATACGACCCTTGCGCACATGCTGGAGAACGCGGGAGATGGTGACCGCCCTCGGATTGATATAGGCGTCAAGTCCGAGCGAGTCGGCAACCTCGTGAAAGGAGGAACTGTTCAAAAGCGCGAGGTTCGACTTGCAGCCGAGTTGCTTGGCCATGACCGCAGCCAGGATATTGGTCTGGTCGTTATTGGTCAGGGTGACGATCAGGTCCGCGTCCTGAATGTCGGCCTGCATGAGAATTTTCTGGTCCAGCGCTGAACCATGCATGACGATGGTGTGGCTGAGCTGTTCCGATGCGGCAACTGCCCTGTCGCGATCCGCTTCGATAATTTTCACCCGCGTCTTTGGCTGCAACTCCTCGATCTTGCTGGCAACGAAGTGGCCGATATTGCCCGCGCCCGCAATAACGATGCGCTGCGCCTCCTGCTCTTCGTGACCGAACAGGCTGAGCGTGCGGCGGGCGTGTTGCCGCTGGCAGATGACGTAGGCAAGGTCGCCGACCCGCAATTGTTCGGAAGAATGCGCCACCTTGAGGAAACCATCCCGGTAGACACCCACAACCGTCGCGATGAGGTCTGGAAAGAGGCTGGAGAGTTGCTGCAACGGCGTGTTGATGACCGGGCAATCCTCCATACATTCGATGGCCAGCATGTAGACCGTGTCGTCCGCGAAACGCACCACGTCGGTCGCGCCCGGAAAGGCGATGCGCCGCAGCACCATCTTGCCGACTTCAACTTCCGGCGAGATCGTCACGTCGATGGACATGTTTTCGCGGCTGAAGAGATCGGCGTATTCAGGCTTCAGATAGCTCTGGTCGCGGATGCGGGCGATCTTGGTTGGCACGCTGAACAAGGCATGCGCAACCTCGCAGGCGACGATGTTGATTTCGTCATGCAGCGTCACGGCGATGATCATGTCCGCCTGGTCCGCTCCGGCCTTGGCCAGCATGTCCGGATGCGCGCCATGGCCGACGTAACCGCGGACATCAAGCGTCTCTGTGATGGCGGTTATCAAGGACGCGGCAGTATCGATGACGGATACTTCGTTGTCCTCGCGCGACAATTGTTCGGCGATGCCGTAACCCACCTGCCCTGCGCCGCAAATGATGACTCTCATGCTGTCTCTCTGACGGATAATCGGTTACGGCGACCTAGCCCTGGCCCCTTATACGCCGAGAGATTTCAGTTTGCGATGCAGTGCAGAGCGTTCCATGCCGACAAATTCCGCCGTTCGCGAAATATTGCCCCCGAACCGGTTGATCTGCGCCACCAGATAGTCTCGCTCGAACATTTCGCGAGCTTCGCGCAACGGCAGCGTCATGATGTGCTGATCGCCCTGAGCCGATATCTTCGGCAGCATGTCGCCGATATCGGACGGCAGCATGTCAGCAGAGATCGGGGCTTCACCGCCTTCGGGACGCGCCAGTATCATCAACCGCTCGATATTGTTGCGAAGCTGTCGGATGTTGCCCGGCCAGTCATGGGTCTGAAGAACGGCCATTGCGTCGTCGCCGATCTTGCGCGGGCGGATGCCAGCCTGTTCGGAAATCTGCCGCATGAACATGTCGACGAGGAAGGGAATATCCTCACGTCGCTCGGACAGCGCCGGTACCTTCACCGGCACGACGGCGAGCCGGTGGTAGAGATCCTCGCGGAACTGGCCCTCAGCGATCAGGCTTTCTAGGTGATGAGCCGTCGACGAAATGATGCGCACATCCACCTTCACCCGCTTGCCGCCGCCCACACGCTCGAATTGCTGGTCGACAAGCACGCGGAGGATCTTGTTCTGGGTCTCGCGGGGCATCTCGCCCACTTCGTCGAGATAAAGAACGCCACGATGGGCTTCTTCCAGTGCGCCCACCTTCCGGGGCTGTCCAGGCAGGCCTTCGGTGCCGAAGAGTGCAATCTCCATGCGATCCGGCGTGATCGTCGCGGCGTTAAGGGCAACAAAGGGACCCGTCGCCCGAGACGACTTTTTGTGGATCATCCGCGCCACCAGTTCCTTGCCGGAACCTGACGGGCCGAGAATCATGATTCGGCTGTTGGTGGGCGCGACCCGGTCGATGGTCTGGCGCAGCTGCGATACCGCAAGTGACGCACCGACAAGTTCAACCGCATCCCCCGTGCGCTTCTTGAGCTCCTGAACCTCGCGCTTCAGCTTGGAGTTTTCCAGCGCGCGTTCGGCAATGAGAATCAGACGGTCCGCCTTGAACGGCTTTTCGATGAAGTCGAAGGCGCCGCGCTTGATGGCGTTGACGGCGGTTTCGATATTACCGTGACCCGAGATCATCACGACCGGAATTTCGGGATGGCGGCTCTTGATCTCGTCCAGCAGCGCCAGACCATCGAGCTTCGAACCCTGCATCCAGATGTCGAGAAAGATCAGGCGCGGCACGCGTTCCGAAATGGCGGCCAGCGCGCTGTCGCTGTCGAACGCCATACGCGTTTCATGCCCCTCATCGGAGAGAATGCCCGCCACGATTTCGCGAATGTCCGCCTCGTCATCCACGACCAGAATATCAGACGCCATATGCTGCTTCCTTGTTATTTTCGCCGCCGACCGCCTCGATATAGGGCAGCAGCACTCTGATCATGGCGCCGTGGCCATGATCGAACTCCGGCGGGGCATCATGGAGTTCCAGATACCCGCCATGCTCTTCGATGATCTTCTTGACGATGGCGAGGCCAAGGCCTGTGCCCTTGTCCCGCATCGTCATATAGGGTTCGAGAATGCGGTGGCGATTTTCCACCGGCAGACCGCGGCCATTGTCGATGATGTCGGCCACAAAACGCGAGTTGGCCTCGTCGAAGGACGCGCGAACGAGGATTTTGCCCGGCCGCTTTTCGCCTTCCACTGCTTCGATGGCTTCCGTCGCATTCTTGATGAGGTTGCCAAAGGCCTGCCCCAGCATGCGGGCATCGAACATGCCCTCCAGCGGGGTGTCACCCAGCTCCGTCGTGAACTTGGTGTCAGCGGCGCTGATTTCCCGGAGAAACGCTGCGTCCTTCAGGATCGCCCTCAGGTCCGACTTTTCCTTCGTTGGCTTCGGCATACGCGCAAAAGCGGAGAATTCATCTACCATGCGGCCTATATCGCCGACCTGCCGGACGATGGTGTCCGTACACTGGTCGAAGACGGCGCGGTCGCTTTCGTCGATCTGCTTGCCGAAACGGCGCTTGATGCGCTCGGCGGAAAGCTGGATCGGCGTCAGCGGGTTCTTGATTTCGTGCGCGATACGCCGCGCGACATCCGACCACGCCGTCGAGCGTTGCGCGATGACGAGATCGGTGATGTCGTCGAGCGTGATGACGTAGCTGTCACGGCTGTCGCGGGCGTCTTCGCGCGTTACCTGTACATTCAGCGTTCGTTCCTTGCCACGCCGCATTATGTTGATCTGCTTGCGGAAGTTGCCGCGCGACCAGCTGTTGGCCTCGTTGACGACCTGTTCGATCTCAGGCGCGATCTCGGAGAGTTGTGCGCCAATGAGCTGTTCCGACGTTTGTGCGAGGAACTCTTCGCCCGACGGATTGACGATGGTTATCCTGCGGTTTTCGTCAACGCCGATAACCGCGGCGGTCACGCCTGACAGCACGGCCTCGATGAAACGGCGGCGATCATCGATGTCGTCCTTGGCCTCGATGATCTGCTCCTGCTGGCTGCGCAGTTCCGACACCATCTTGTTGAAGGTGCGGGACAGGCGCCCGACGTCGCCATCGACGGCGCGAACGGGAACGAGGACATGCATGTTGCCGGTGGCGACACTGTCTGCGGCGCTGATGAGAAGGCGGATCGGCCGCACGATACGGTCGGCCACCGCAATGGCCGTCCAGATTGCCGCGAGCAGCACGATCAACGCAAAACCGAGATAGAGAATTGCGAAGGCGATCTGCAGCGGGGCGCGGCCTGCCTCCATGGCCTTGTATTCGGCGCGGTTCTCTTCCATCAACCGCATCGCGCCCATCACCTTGGGATCGACCGCACGTACCGTATAAAGGAATGTGCCGCTGATGCCTTCGAGCTTGATGATGGCGCCTACGAGGTTGGTAATACCGGGCGGGATCAGCGTCGGCTGGCCGGCGGCCGCCTTTTCGAGCGCGTCATGCGGTATCGCGGGAAGCGGCTTTTCCGTCTTGATGTCGGCCTGGGCGACGGCGTCGCCATCCTCCTGCACGAGAAACGCACCAAGAAGGCCGCGCCCCTTGGCTTGGCGGGTCATAAGATCAACGAAGCCGGTGCGGTCGAGATAAAAGAGAGCGCGGTTGCGGTCGAGGTCGGTCGCCATCGACAGGGTCTGCCCCTGGAGGTAACCGGCATTCTCCATCATGTATGCCTGGGCGATATTACTTGATGAATCGACGATCGACTGGGTGCGCAGCGAAAACCAGCGATCGAGACCGACATTCAGCGTCAGGCTGGCGAAGATGGCGACGAGCACTGCGGGCGTGATCGCCACGATGGAGAAAAGGACGACAATGCGCACGTGCAGACGCGCCGCCGCCCTGCCCTTTTTGCGCGCTTTCAGCAGCCGGTTGATTTCGCGACCGATCAGGAAGATCAGGCCGATCACGAAGATCGAGTTGATGACGACGGAAGCGATGACCACATTCGATGTCGGCGCGATCGGCGTGACGCCCAGCAGCACGAAAAGCGTGATGATGGCGCACACGAGGGCCACGCCGGCGAGCACCAGCCCCGGCAGAGCGAAAGACATCCTGCGATCGGCGACCACCATGCCCGCTGCTTCGTCGGCAACGGCGTTTTCGGCGGCGGGTTTCCGCATGCACTACTCCCAATCGCTGGCCAGCCAGCGCCACAGTCATGAAGTCAGGCGAGGTTCGCACATGTGGGGCGAATCTCTGTCCTTCCTAGTGTTTTCCAAGCAACACAATGTGGCGAAAATGCAACGACAAATGCGGCCTTGTCAACATTCTCAGCTGGGGCGGGAGCTGCGATAAACGGAAACACCCAGCTCGCGGATTTTCTTGCGCAGGGTATTTCGGTTCAGACCGAGAAGATCGGCAGCCTTGATCTGGTTGCCGCGCGTGGCAGTCAACGCAGCCAGAATCAGCGGATACTCCAGTTCGCGCAGCACGCGGTCATAAAGACCTGGAGGAGGCAGGCCATCGCCGAAGCTGGCGAAATAGTCCCGCATGTTCTCCTCGACCGCCTGCGAGATGGTGAGTGAACCGGTGCGGACCGCCATCTTGTCAAGCGGGCTGTCGGGAACATCCGATTGCAGTTCCTGCTCGATGATCTCGCGGGTGATGACTTCCTGCGGATAAAGCGCCATCAGGCGGCGGATCAGGTTTTCCAGCTCGCGCACGTTGCCCGGCCAGGCATAGGCCTTCATGACTTCAAGAGCTTCGGTCTCGAAACGCTTGCCTTCCAGGCCTTCCTTCTCGCCCGTCTGGATGAAATGGCGAACCAGATCGGGAATATCCTCGGCGCGGTCCCGCAGAGGTGGCAGGCGCAACGGCACCACGTTCAGGCGGTAATAGAGGTCCTCGCGGAACAGGCCCTGATTGATCGACTGCTTCAGATCCTTGTTGGTTGCCGCGACGATACGGACATCGGTGCGGATCGGCGTGCGTCCGCCAACCGTCGTATATTCACCCTGCTGCAATACGCGCAGCAGGCGCGTCTGGGCGTCCATCGGCATGTCGCCGATTTCATCGAGGAAGAGTGTGCCGCCCTCGGCCTGTTCGAAACGGCCGGTCGAGCGGTTCTGGGCACCCGTGAAGGCGCCTTTCTCATGGCCGAAGAGTTCGGATTCAATGAGGTCACGCGGGATTGCCGCCATGTTGATGGCGACGAACGGACCGTTGCGGCGTTTGCCGTAATCATGCAGCGCGCGGGCCACCAGTTCCTTACCCGTGCCGGATTCGCCCGTTATCATCAGCGTCAGGTCGGTCTGCATCAGGCGGGCGAGAACCCGGTAGATTTCCTGCATTGCGGCGGAGCGACCGACGAGCGGCATGCCGTCCTGCATGTCGTCGTCCAGCTTCGCCGGCTTGCGCTTGGGCTCCGATAAAGCCCGGCCAATGATGGCGATCAGTTCTGTCAGGTCGAAGGGCTTGGGCAGGTAATCGTAGGCACCCTTTTCCGAGGCCTTGATGGCGGTCATGAAGGTGTTCTGAGCGCTCATGACGAGAACGGGAAGGTCCGGACGGGCTTTCTTGATGCGCGGCAGAAGGTCGAAGGCGTTTTCATCGGGCATGACGACATCGGTGACGACAAGATCGCCCTCACCTGCCGAAACCCAGCGCCAGAGCGTTGCAGCATTGGAGGTGATGCGCACGTCATAACCGGCGCGGCTCAGCGCCTGGTTGAGCACCGTGCGGATTGCGGCATCATCATCGGCGACGAGGATCGTAGCTGTCATTGGTCATTCCCTGTCGTGTTCGGCAAAGTGCTGTCGTCGAGCGCCACTTCCGGCGAGACGGGCATCAATACGCGGAAAGTCGTGCGGTGGTTCTGGCTGTCGCATTCGACAATGCCGCCATGGGCGCCGATCAGCTTGGCGACAAGCGCCAGACCGAGGCCCGAACCATTCGTCTTGGTGGTGATGAACGGATCGAAAAGATGCGGCAAGAGATCGGCGGGTACGCCCGGGCCATTGTCATGCACGCAGAATTCCAGCGGAAGCGAGATGCGCTCCCGGCTGCCGGCAACCGATAGTCGGATCCCGGGACGATAGGCGGTCGTCAGCACGATCTCGCCATCCGACTGATTGGCCACCGCTTCGGCCGCATTCTTGACCAGGTTGAGGAAGACCTGCACCAGCTGGTCGCGGTTGGCGTAGACCGGCGGCAGCGACGGGTCGTAATTCTCCGATATCTTGATGTTACGGGCGAAACCGGCCTTGGCGATCGCCTTTACATGATCGAGAACCGAATGGATGTTGACCGGCACGCGATCCACCGGCCGCTCGTCGGAAAACACCTCCATGCGGTCGACCAGCGAAACGATGCGATCCGTCTCGTCACAGATCAGCCGGGTCAGCGCCCGGTCCTCATCCGCGACCGAGGTCTCCAGAAGCTGGGCCGCGCCGCGAATGCCCGAGAGAGGGTTCTTGATCTCATGCGCGAGCATGGAGGCAAGGCCGGTGACGGAGCGGGCAGCAGCGCGATGGGTCAGCTGCCGGTCGATCTTGTCGGCCATAGACCGTTCCTGAAAGACGACGACGACCGATCCAGGCTCGCTGACGACGGGCGCGACATAAAGATCGACCAGCTTGTCCTGGCCGAGACGCGGCGAGCTCAGATCAACGCGATATTCATTGACCGGCGCGCGGCGCTCCCGCACCTGATCGATCAGGGCAAGCAGCGGGCTGCCGAAGGGGATGAAAGTGGAAACCCTATAGCGCGCGAGGTGGGAGGCGCTGGCGCCGAAAAAGGCTTCGGCTTCCCAGTTGGCGAAGGCGATAAAACCTTCGGCATCCACCAGAATGACGGGATTCTGCACCGCGTTCAGAACCGCCATGGCGAGCGGGTTCGCATCTGCAGGGCTGTGTTTATCAGCGCTCATGCGGCCTTCCTTGCGGCATCTTCGCCCGCATTTTCGCAAAGGGCGGAACGCAGCAGGTCTGCCACCTCCCCCGTCTCGCGCGATGTCATGATTTTTGCCTTGTCGGTCGTGGCGATACCTGGCGCGAAACGGTCGAGATACCAGCCGAGATGTTTGCGGGCATGTCGGAGGCCGGCTTCCCTTCCGTAAAATTCCAGCATCATCTCATAATGTTCGACGGCGATGGCGGGGATATCCTCTCGATGCGGCGCTGCATGCCCCGCGAGCACCGCCGGCAACCACGGCTGCCCCTGCGCGCCGCGACCGACCATGACGGCGTCCGCACCCGACCGCCGCAGGATTTCGCGAGCATCTTCCGCCGTCTCGATGTCACCATTGGCGATCAGCGGCACGGAAATCACCTCACGCACGGCGCGGATGGCATCCCAATCCGCCCGCCCCTCGTAAAACTGCATGCGGGTGCGACCGTGAATGGTAATAAGGCGAACGCCTGCTGCTTCGGCGCGCCGAGCTATATCAGGTGCGTTAATGCTGTTTTCATCCCAGCCGAGCCGCATCTTCAAGGTCACCGGCACATCGACCGCATTGACAGTCGCCTCGATCAGCGAAAGCGCGTGATCGGGATCGCGCATCAGCGCCGAGCCTGAATAACCGCCCGTCACCTTCTTGGCAGGACAGCCCATATTGATATCGATGATACCGGCGCCATTGCCAGCAGCGATCTTCGCCGCCTCGGCCATGAAATGCGCCTCGCGCCCCGCAAGCTGCACCATGTGCGGAACCATGCCTGCATTTTTCAGCCGCGCCCAGGATTCCCCGCGATTGGCGACAAGCTCCCGGCTTGCCACCATTTCCGTCACCACGAGGCCCGCTCCGTAACGCCAGGCGAGCTGTCGGAAAGGCAAATCCGTCACGCCCGACATGGGCGCCAGCACAGCCCGATTACGGATCGTAACTGAGCCGATGCTGAACGGTTCTGACAACTCCGGAAGGGCCAAATGATGATCTTTCATGCAGAAGGGTTATTTGCATTATTTTTAGACAGTGTTTGCGCAGTTGCCAAGCACTTTTAGAAGGTTGCACCTTTTATTTGCTGAGCGGCTGCCTGCCTGTTTTGCTGTCGGCGGCAAATTGTGCAGCTTCGAAAGCGCAGCAACGTCATCTCCTGCGCTTTGAGGGGCTGATGCCCGCCTTGTCGGGCTGGCCATCCGGGTTTTGAAACGCTAGAGCATGACTGTCAACCACGAAGGGTTGCACGCAAAGCATACGACCAATGCAGGAACGTACTATGAAACTCGGCATCGTCATCGTGGCCGCGGGACGCGGGGAAAGAGCCGGCTCTCCCGAGGAGGGTCCGAAACAATATCGTCCGATCGGCGGCAAGGCTGTGATCGAGCACACTCTGTCGACGTTCCTCCAGTGGAAGAACGCTTCCCATATCGTCGTCGTGCACCATGCGGACGATACGGCGCTGCTCACTCCGGTTCTCCAGCGACTTGATGCCGGGGAGCTCGTCACCACGGTTATTGGCGGCGTGACACGGCAGCAGTCTGTTCTGGCAGGGCTGGAGGCGCTTTCCCGCCATGGCCTGAGCCACGTAATGATCCACGACGCGGTGCGGCCTTTCGTTTCCGTCGATATGCTTGAACGTATTGTCGCCCTGCACCGGGAGGGCGCGGGCGGTGTTCTACCCGCCCTGCCCGTCACTGACACGCTGAAACGCGGCGCGGGCAATCGTGTCACCGACACGGTTTCGAGACTGGGCCTTTATGCCGCACAGACCCCACAGAGTTTCGACTATGCCGACATCCTCGCCGCGCATCGCGCTGCTGCCGCCTCGGGAAAATCGGAGTTTACCGATGACGCGTCGATTGCCGAATGGGCGGGTCTGGCAGTAACATTGACCGAAGGTTCGGTCGATAATGTGAAACTCACTCTCAAGCGGGATATCGCCATGGCCGATGAAAAGCTCTCTCATGCAATGCCGGACGTGCGCACCGGGAACGGCTACGACGTACACCAGCTGGAGCCCGGCGAAGGCGTGACGCTGTGCGGCATATTCATCGAGCATGATCAGAAGCTCAAGGGTCATTCGGATGCGGACGTTGCGCTGCATGCGCTGACGGATGCCTTGCTGGCGACCTGCGGCGCCGGCGACATCGGTGACCATTTCCCTCCTTCCGATCCGCAATGGAAAGGAGCTCCTTCCCGCATATTTCTGGAGCACGCGGCGAAAGTGGTGCGCGACAATGGCGGCACGATCATGAATGCCGATGTCTCGCTGATCGCCGAAGCGCCGCGCATCGGGCCGCATCGGCAGGCCATGCGGGAAGCGCTCTCCGACATGCTCGGCATCTCGCTGGAGCGTTGCTCGGTGAAGGCGACGACCAATGAAACCATCGGCTTCGTTGGTCGCAGGGAGGGGATTGCAGCAATCGCCACCGCCACGGTCGTTTACAGGGGCAGACCGCTATGAGCCTGTTTCCAGCGGATATTGAAGGGCTCGCACGGCAGATCATTGCTGATTTTGCAGCAGACGGTCTCATGGTCTCGACCGCGGAAAGCTGCACGGGCGGCCTGATCGCGGGTGCGTTGACGGAGATTTCGGGCTCCTCGGCGGTGGTCGACCGCGGTTTTGTCACCTATACGAACGAGGCCAAGATGGACATGCTTGGCGTTGGCGCTGAAACGCTGACGGGCTTTGGCGCGGTCTCGCGGCAAACCGCACTGCAGATGGCGCACGGCGCCCTGTTCCGGTCACGCGCCGATTTCGCGGTTGCCGTTACCGGCATTGCTGGTCCGGGGGGTGGATCCGCCGAAAAGCCGGTGGGTCTCGTTCATCTGGCCGCCAAGGCCCGTCACGGCCGGAGCCTGCATCAGGAAATGCATTATGGCGAGATCGGCCGTACGGACATCCGTCTTGCAACGGTCAGGACGGCGCTCGAGATGCTGATCGCCCTCCGTCAGGCGGGATTGGTGTAGATCTTATCGGCGCGGGTCTCGAAAGCTTCTGCGAACATGCGGAAGGCACGGTCGAACATGGACCCCATGACTGCGCCCAAGAGGCGGTTCTTGAACTCGTATTCGATGAAGAAATGCACGTTGGAGCCGCCCTCGGCAGCATCGAAACGCCATCGATTGTCGAGATATTTGAACGGCCCGTCGATATATTTGACGTCGATGGCCCGTTCCGCGGGATTGAGCAGAACCTGCGTGGTGAAGGTCTCGCGAATGGCCTTGTAACCCACGGTCATATCCGCCACCAGCAGCGTCTTGCCATCGCGCTCCTTGCGGGAGCGTACGGTGAGTGCTTCGCATAAGGGCAGGAACTGCGGATACTTCTCCACATCGGCGACGAGGTCGTACATGCGGTCCGGCGAGTGTTTTACAAAACGATGCGTTTCGAACTTGGGCATGAGCGGCAGTTAATCCTCGATGTGCAGAAGATCAAGAAGGCGGCGGAGTTGTTTTCGGCTTTTCAGCTGCCATACCGGCACGTCCGGGCCGTAAAGGTCAAAATTGCGTTCGAGAACCGGGGCGGTGCGCTGCTCGAAATTCCAGATGTAACGCAAAAATTCCTTGTCGATCCTTTCCCCGCATCCCTCCGCCATTTCAGGCCGCGCCTTGCCATAACCCTTGATCGCCCGGCTGACGGCGCCCCACAGGCAGAGCCAGCGCGGCATGCGCACCCAGACGACAATGTGCGATCTCGGCAGGCGCATGTCGAAAGACGAGGGATTGCTGCCATCCATCAGCCAGCGTTCCTCGGTGATGATGGCGGCAATTCTCTGCCGCTGTTCTTCACGCGGGCGCGCCTGCCAGCCGGGCAGCCAGAAAATCTCGCGATCCATGGAAATGTAACGAAGCCCGAAGGCAGCCGAAAGTTTCTGCGAAAGCGTCGACTTGCCGCCGCCCGAGCAGCCAACGACCATGATGCGTTGCGCCCCGGCGATAATCGCAGCAGCGTCTTCCACCCTTTGAAGATAGTTTGGCATTTCAGAAACCTCATCTGATTGCTGGATTTTTCTGCCATCGCCCCGCAGGGGTATCTTCGCCGCGCATGGCAGTTACGGAAAATTGACTATTGCAACCCCTTGCGGGGGATTGCTATTTATTTGCGACTAATATTACACCCATTGGATGCAACGGCGCTGGAAGCTCCCTATTTCGCCCAGCCTATTCATCCTTGGGTTCAGACCCGATACATAACCGCTTTGAGCCACTGAGTGAGCCGATGGACGATTTTTCCAACATCATCAACCTTCTCGAATCCGCCAAACAGCTTGCATCGATGAACGGCATGCCTGTGCTCGCCTATCTGATCGACGTCGCCAAATGCGAGGCGAGAGAAAACAAGCCGGTTCTGCGCAAGCGCAAGCGCGGCGAATCGACCGCCAAGGAAGACTGTTAATTGCCGGCGCCTGGCCGACCGATAAAGCCGGCTGGCCCAATCTTCAAGACAATGTCATAATCACCCAATGAAACCGGCCGCTTTTCCAGGCGGCCGTTTCTTTGCCCAATGGAAACGACAGCGTCATGACAGCCGCATCAGCCGACATCAGAACCTACAGACAGGAAAGACCGAAGGAGCGACACGCATTCGTTCAAATCGTTCTGCCGTTCTCGGGTTGCCTGCGTATCGATGTGGCAGGACGGCAAGATGAGTTGTCCATCGGGCGCGGCGTCTTTATCCACCGCGATCTTCCGCATACCCAGGAAGCCACGGCCATCAATCATTCGCTGGTGGTGGATATCGATGAATGCGTGATTCCCGAACAGACGCTTGAAAAATTCGCTCACGCGCCCTTCCTCGATATTGCGCCTGAGACACGTCAATTGATAGCCTATATGCGCAGCCTGGTTCGAACGGATGGACGCCGCGACGATATTGCCGCCATTTGGGCGCCGCTGCTGGTTGACAGCCTTGCCAACAACAAGCGGGATATGCGCCGGCGCCTGCGAAAGCTGAGCGAAGTCGTGAGGGCCGAGCCCTTCTTTCCGTGGACGATCGAGATGCTGGCCTCTTGCATGACGCTCAGCGACAGCCGCCTGCATGCGCTGTTTCTCGAAGAATTCGGTGTTCCGCCGCATCGGTGGCTTTCCGGGTTGCGCATGGAGAAGGTGTGCGCCCTGCTCAGCAACTCCGTCATGCCGATTTCCGAAATCGCGCTCAGGGCCGGTTTTTCCGACCAGACGGCGCTGACACGGGCCATGCGCCTCGCGGTGGGAGAGACCCCCGCCGCGTATCGCCGCCGCCACGGCATTCATTAGAACCGCTCACATTCGTCAGGAGTTTTTGTCAAGACAGCCGCAACCGCCTGTGGCACATCGCTGACAAATGTGAATGCGGATGTGATGGACATGAACAGGACTGGTCTCGGTGTTTTTTACGGCATAATGGCGGGTGCGCTCTGGGGCGGGATATTTCTCGCTCCGAAACTCGTGCCGGATTTTTCCGCCCTGCAGCTTTCCACGGCGCGCTACCTGACCTATGGGCTGATTTCGCTGGTCATCATCGGGCCACGCCTCAAACAAGTGTCGGCGCGGTTTGGCGCGCGCGAATGGTTGGCGCTCGGCTGGCTGAGCATGATCGGCAACATCGCCTACTATGTTTTCATCTCTACCGCGGTGAAATTGAGCGGCGTCGCCTTCACCTCAATCATCATCGGCTTCCTGCCTGTTGCCGTTACCATCATCGGCAGTCGCGACCACGGCGCCGTGTCGCTGAAGCGGCTGTGGCCGTCGCTTGCCTTCGGCGCGATAGGCATTCTCGGCATCTCATGGCAATCGCTGACGGAAAACGATGCGGGTCTGGATATTTCTCGCGTCATCGGCCTTGCCTGCGCGCTCGGGGCGCTGGCTTCATGGACGGCTTTTGCCGTAGGCAATGCCCGCTGGCTGTCGCGCCTTCACGATGTGAGCGCCGATGACTGGAACATGATGACAGGTGTAGTGACCGGCGGGCTTGCGCTGGCGCTCGCCATGCCCGCCTTCGCACTGGGTGGAGAAAGCCACAGCACGGGCGACTGGCTGTATTTCGCCGCCATCGCCGCCGGGCTCGGCTTCACCGCGTCCATCCTCGGCAATGCCTTCTGGAACCGTATGAGCCGCATGCTGCCGCTTACCATGGTTGGGCAGATGATCCTGTTTGAAACGCTGTTTGCGCTGCTTTACGGTTTTCTCTGGGAAGGGCGTGGCCCGACGCTGGTCGAGGTCCTGGCGATCTGCTCGGTCGTGCTGAGCGTCGTGCTCTGCATGCAGGCGCACAGGCCTGAAAAGGTTGCGGCGTGATCGGCCTGAAGGCCAAAAACAGACGATTGAATTGATCCACAGGCGCCGCGTCTCACGCACCGTCATCCTCGGGAATATCCCAAGGATCTAATCACCCATTGTCATTTCCATAGGTTGCAGATGCTCGGGGCAGGCCCGAGCATGACGATGGTGAGAACATGAAGACTTCAAATCTCAATGCCGTATTGGCGAACCTTTGCGTCGCTTACTCCGCAGCCGCCAGCAACTTCTTTTCGCGTGCCGCACGCAGGCGTTCGAAATCGTCACCGGCATGGTGGGAAGAACGGGTCAGCGGGCTCGACGAAACCATCAGGAAGCCCTTGGTGTAAGCCACCGTCTCGTAGGACTTGAATTCCTCCGGCGTCACGAAAGCCTCGACCTTGTGGTGCTTGCGGGTGGGCTGCAGGTACTGGCCGATGGTCAGGAAGTCGACGTCAGCGCTGCGCAGATCGTCCATCAGCTGCAGCACTTCATTGCGCTCTTCACCGAGGCCAACCATGATGCCCGACTTGGTGAACATGGTGGGATCGAGTTCCTTCACCCGTTGCAGAAGGCGCACCGAGTGGAAATAGCGCGCACCCGGGCGGACCGTGAGGTAGTTGCCCGGAACCGTTTCCAGATTATGGTTGAAGACGTCGGGCTTTGCGGCAACGACACGTTCCAGCGCGCCGGGCTTCTTCAGGAAGTCGGGCGTGAGGATTTCGATTGTGGTCGTCGGAGAGGCTCCGCGGATCGCCCAGATCACCTTTTCGAAATGTTCAGCACCGCCATCGGCGAGATCGTCACGGTCGACGGAGGTGATGACGACGTGGGAAAGTCCCATCTGCTTGACGGCCTTGGCGACATTTTCCGGCTCATTCATGTCGAGCGGATTGGGCTTGCCGGTCGCGACGTTGCAGAAGGCGCAGGCACGGGTGCATATTTCACCCATGATCATGAAGGTCGCGTGCTTCTTGTCCCAGCACTCGCCGATATTTGGACAGCCGGCTTCCTCGCACACGGTCACCAGCTTGTGGCTGCGCACCAGTTCGCGCGTCTCGTGGTAACCCTTGGAGGTCGGCGCCTTGACGCGGATCCATTCGGGCTTGCGCATCACCTCGGTATCAGGCTTGTGCGCCTTTTCCGGGTGGCGGATACGCTTTTCGTCAGACGACGTCCTGTCGAGAATAGTGACCATAAAAACCTGCTTCCATCGCCCTTGGCGATCCAGACATCTTTGGTGCGATGCTTTAGAACAATTCCAGAAAAAGCGTAAGCCCCTTCCGGTCACGAAGCCTTGTCAGCGCCGCACGAGCTTAGCCACGAACAGCAACAGGCTTGCGCCGATGAAGGCGGTAACGAAATAACCGAGCCTGCTATCCTGCACGAAAACATCGAAGGTTCGCAGCACCGCAACAGCGACCACCGAACCGACAATGCCAAGGACAATGTTCATGAAAATGCCGAAACGCATGTCCATGAGCTTGCCGGCAAGCCAGCCGGCGAGACCGCCGATGATGATTGCTGCAATCCAGCCTACACTTTCCATTCCCACGCTCCCTGAAATAACAGCCCGCCTTAAGGCTGTATCGAGACATATGGGACACCCGGCATGGTTAGACAATGCCGGGCATCACGCGGCACTTATGCGTTCAGCACACGTCCATAGGCATCGAGCACGCTTTCCTTCATCGATTCCGAAATGGTCGGATGCGGGAAGATCGTGTGCATCAAATCTTCTTCTGTCGTCTCCAGATTCATGGCGACGACGAAGCCCTGAATGAGTTCGGTCACTTCCGCCCCGACCATATGCGCGCCAAGCAGCTCGCCGGTCTTCTTGTCGAAGATGGTCTTGACCATGCCCTGATCTTCACCCAGCGCGACCGCCTTGCCGTTCGCCGCAAAGGAGAAGCGGCCGACGCGGATATCGCGGCCCTGTTCCTTGGCCTTGGCTTCGGTGAGACCGACAGAAGCGACCTGCGGGTTGCAATAGGTGCAGCCGGGAATCTTCAGCTTGTCCATCGGGTGGACATTCGGCAGGCCGGCGATCTTTTCGACGCAGATGACAGCCTCGTGCTCAGCCTTGTGGGCAAGCAGCGGCGGACCTGCGACATCGCCGATGGCGTAGATGCCGGGAACGTTGGTCTTGCCGTAACCGTCGATGACGATGAAGCCGCGATCGGTCTTCACGCCGGCAGCTTCGAGGCCGATGCCTTCGATATTGGCAACGACCCCAACGGCAGAGATCATGCGATCAGCCGTGATCTTTTCGGAAGAACCGTCCTTCTTCTCCAGCGTCGCGGTGACGGAGTTTGCGCCCTTTTCCACCTTGGAAACCTTGGTTTCCAGATGGATCTTCATGCCCTGCTTTTCGAGTTGCTTCTTGGCGAAGGTGGAGATTTCCGCATCTTCGACAGGCATGACCTGGCTCATGATTTCGACAACGGTCACGTCCACACCCATGGTGCGGTAGAAGCTGGCGAATTCGATGCCAATCGCGCCGGAGCCCATGACGAGAAGAGACTTCGGCATTTCTTCTGGCTTCATTGCCTCGAAATAGGTCCAGATCAGCTTGCCATCCGGCTCGATGCCAGGCAGCGCGCGCGGGCGGGCGCCCGTGGCGACGATGATGTGCTTGGCTGTATAAGTACCCTCGCCCAGCGTGTTCTTCGGAACCGGACCCTGCGGCTGCACCACCGGCTTGGTGGACTTGCCGACCACGATTTCGCCCGGCTTGGTGATCTTGGCTTCACCCCAGATGATATCGACCTTGTTCTTCTTGAACAGGAAACCGACGCCATTGTTCATGCGGGCAGCAATGCCGCGCGAGCGCGCCACGATTGCCTTGACGTCAGGCTTGATCGAGCCTTCCAGCGTCAGGCCGTAATCCTTGGCGTGGGTGGCGGTGTGCATGACATCGGCTGTGCGCAGCAGCGCCTTGGTGGGAATGCAGCCCCAGTTGGAGCAGATGCCGGCCAGATGCTCACGCTCCACGACGGCAACCTTCATGCCGAGCTGGGCTGCGCGGATCGCGGCAATGTAACCGCCCGGTCCCGAACCGATGATGATGACGTCATATGATTGAGCCATTGGAAATCCTGCCTTGTCCTATCGGGTCGCGAGCAGCGCCACGACCGGGAATTGTTCTTAAAGTCCGAGCATCATGCGGACGACGGGCTCCAGCCCCCGCCCGATGGCCCGCGTATTTTCAGCATCGAGATGAACGCCATCCACCGGCGTCGTTCGGGCGACGGAACCCGCATCGAAAAAGCCGCAATCAAGCTCGTCGGCCAGATCCCGGTAAACGGACGCCAGCATCGCCGATTCATCGATGGCATCGCGAAAGATCGCGCCCATGAACGGATTGGCCGTCTCACACAGCTGCGGCGGTGCGACGATCAGCACGTCAGGCGCCTCCCAGTCCGGCACCTGCCAGATGTGGTTGCGCGTGAGCTTCACCAGCCTTTCGACACCCTTCATGGCAACGATCGCCGATCCGTGGATTGACGGCTTCAGGTCGTTGGTGCCGAGCATTATAATCACCAGATCCAGCGGCGCATGGCTGTGCAACAACGTCGGAAGAACCCGCGCGCCGTTGCGGTCGCAATCGGCGGTGTTGTCGTCATAGGCGGTGGTGCGACCACCCAGACCTTCGTGAATCACATGCACGTCAGGACCGAGCGCCTTCTGCAAGACGCTCGGCCAAAGATCGTCATGGCTGTGCCGGCCACCCGTTTCCGCATTTGATCCCCAGGTGAGGGAATCGCCAAAGCAGAGGACCGACTTCACCATCTTACTCTCCGATCAAACCAGCATGCCCATCGGGTTTTCGATGTAGCGCTTGAAGGCGCCGATCAGTTCGGCTCCGAGCGCGCCATCGACGCAACGGTGGTCGGTGGAGAGCGTGACCGTCATGACGTTGGCGATCTTGATCTCGCCATTCTTGACGACAGCGCGTTCTTCACCCGCGCCGACCGCCAGGATGGTGGCATGCGGCGGGTTGATGACGGCGGAGAAGCTTTTCACGCCCATCATACCCATGTTGGACACGGCGGTCGTGCCACCCTGATATTCCTCGGGCTTCAGCTTGCGCTCTTTCGCGCGCTTGCCGTAGTCCTTCATCTCGTTGGAGATGGTGGAGAGCGACTTCTGCTCGGCCTTGCGGATGATCGGCGTTATCAGGCCACCCGGAATGGAAACGGCAACGCCGACATCCGAATGCTTGTGCTTGACCATGGCGCTTTCCGTCCAGGAGACGTTGGCGTCAGGCACGTCACGAAGCGCCAGCGCCAGCGCCTTGATGACCATGTCGTTGACCGACAGCTTGTAGGCCGGCTTGCCGTCCTTTTCAGGGGCAGCGGCGTTGAGCTGGGCGCGCAGCGCCAGAAGCGTATCCAGTTCGCAATCGACCGAAACGTAGAAATGCGGAACGGTCTGCTTGGATTCGACCAGACGCTTGGCAATGACCTTGCGCATGCCGTCATGCGGCACGAGCTCATAGGAGCCTTCTTCGAACAGCTTGAGAACGGCTTCGTCCGACTGGCCCTTGGCAAGCGCCGGAGCCGGTGTGCCTGCGGATGCAGCAGCGGCGGGAGCAGCCTTTGCACCGCCGGAAGCCGCAGCTTTTTCGACGTCGGTCTTGACGATACGGCCATGCGGGCCGGAACCGGAAACGGCCGAAAGGTCGAGACCGGCTTCCTTGGCGAGACGACGTGCCAACGGCGAAGCGAAGATACGCTCGCCGGACTTTGCGACCGGCGCTGGCGTGGACGAGGCAGCGGGCTGGTCGGCAACCGGCTTTTCAGCCTTCGCCGGGGCAGCCTCTTCCTTCGGCGCTTCCGCCTTGACGGCGTCCTGCTTGGGGGCCTCCGTCTTTGCCTCAGCCTTGGCGGGAGCGGCATCGCCGCCCTTTGCCGCCTCGGCCACATCCTCGCCATCGGCGGCGAGGATTGCGATGAGGGCGTTGACCTTTACGGCTTCCGTGCCGGCCGGAACGACAAGCTTGGCGACGGTGCCTTCGTCGACGGCTTCCACTTCCATGGTCGCCTTATCGGTCTCGATCTCGGCGATCACGTCACCGGGTGCGACTTTGTCGCCTTCCTTGACCAGCCACTTGGCCAGATTGCCCTCTTCCATCGTCGGAGAAAGGGCAGGCATGGTGATGTTGATAGGCATCGAAACGCCTCCCCTTACTTGTAGCAGACGGTTTTGACGGCCTGGACGACTTCATCGACATTCGGAAGCGCCAGCTTCTCCAGATTGGCCGCGTAAGGCATCGGAACGTCCTTGCCGGCAATCGTCAGGATCGGCGCGTCGAGATAATCGAAAGCAGCGCGCTGGACCTGGTTGGAGATGAAGTCACCGACCGATGACTGCGGGAAGCCTTCTTCGACAGTGACGAGACGACCTGTCTTTTTCACCGATTCGATAACGGTCGGCAGGTCCATCGGGCGGATGGTGCGCAGGTCGATCAGTTCGACGTCGATGCCGAGCTTTTCGAGTTCCGCAACAGCCTTCACCGCATAGGTCATGCCGATGCCGAAGGAAACGATGGTTGCGTCCTTGCCCTTGCGATGAATGCGCGCCTTGCCGATCGGCAGCACGAAATCATCGAGCTTCGGCACTTCGAAGCTCTGGCCGTAGAGAATTTCGTTCTCGAGGAAGATGACCGGGTTCGGATCGCGGATGGCGGCCTTCAAAAGACCCTTCGCATCGGCAGCCGTATAGGGCATGACGACCTTGAGGCCCGGAATATGGCTGTACCATGCGGCGTAACATTGCGAATGCTGGGCCGCAACGCGGGCAGCAGCACCCGAAGGACCACGGAACACCATCGGTGCGCCCATCTGGCCGCCCGACATGTAAAGCGTCTTTGCCGCCGAGTTGACGATCTGGTCGATCGCCTGCATGGCGAAGTTGAAGGTCATAAATTCGACGATCGGCTTCAGGCCGGTCATGGCTGCGCCGACGCCGATGCCGGCAAAGCCGTGTTCGGTGATCGGGGTGTCGATGACGCGGCGCTCGCCGAATTCCTGCAGCAGGCCCTGGGTAATCTTGTAGGCGCCCTGATATTCGGCGACTTCTTCACCCATGATGAAGACTTTTTCATCGGCGCGCATTTCTTCGGCCATGGCGTCACGCAGCGCTTCACGCACCGTCGTCATCACCATTTCGGTGCCTTCCGGAATGTCCGGGTCAGCGGCAACGTCGATCTTGGGCGCCGCCGGAACCTTCGCGGCTTCCTTGGAAGCGCTCGGCTCTTCGGTCGCTTCGCGGGTCTTGCCGCCAGCGGCATCAGAACCGGAATTGGCAGCCTCGGCCTTCGGCTCTTCCTTCTTGGCAGAGGAAGAGATGTCGTCGGCGCTTTCGCCTTCCTGGATGAGCACGGCGATCGGGGTGTTGACCTTGACGCCTTCGGTGCCTGCATCGATCAGCAGCTTGCCGATGACGCCTTCATCCACGGCTTCCACTTCCATGGTCGCCTTGTCGGTTTCGATTTCCGCGATGACGTCGCCGGAGGTGACCTTGTCGCCTTCCTTTTTAAGCCATTTGGAAAGCGTGCCTTCCTCCATGGTCGGGGAAAGGGCGGGCATAAGAATTTCTACAGGCATGGGTTTCCCTTTCCCGATCAGAGCAGAATGTCGGTGTAGAGCTCGGACGCATCCGGCTCGGGGTCGTTCTGGGCGAAGTCGGCGCTGTCGGCAACGATATCACGGACATCCTTGTCGATGGCCTTGAGTTCGTCTTCGCTGGCCCAGCCCTGCTCCAGAAGGCGTGCTTTCACCTGCTCGATCGGATCGTGTTCCGAACGCATCTTCTGCACTTCGTCCTTGGAACGGTATTTCGCCGGGTCAGACATGGAGTGACCGCGGTAACGGTAGGTCAGCATTTCCAGAATGATCGGACCCTTGCCGGAACGGCAGTGTTCCAGCGCCTGATCGGCTGCTGCCTTGACGGCGCGCACATCCATGCCATCCACCTGAATGCCGGGAATGCCGAAGGACTGGCCACGCAGCGAATAGTTCGACTGGGCGGTGGCGCGGGCGGTCGAGGTGCCCATGGCGTAACGGTTGTTTTCGACGATATAGATGATCGGCAACTTCCAGAGAGCGGCCATGTTGAAGCTCTCATAGACCTGGCCCTGGTTCGCCGCGCCGTCACCGAAGTAGGTCACGGAGACGTTGTCGTTACCGCGATAGCGGTTGGCGAATGCGAGGCCGGTGCCGAGCGACACCTGAGCGCCGACGATGCCGTGACCGCCATAAAAATGCTTCTCTTTCGAGAACATGTGCATGGAGCCGCCCTTGCCTTTCGACAGGCCGCCCTTGCGGCCGGTCAGTTCGGCCATGACGCCGCGGGCGCTCATGCCGCAGGCGAGCATGTGACCATGGTCGCGATAGGCGGTGATGACCTGGTCGCCCTCTTTCTGAGCCATCTGCATGCCAACGACGACAGCTTCCTGGCCGATGTAGAGGTGACAGAAACCACCGATGAAGCCCATGCCATAGAGCTGGCCGGCCTTTTCTTCAAAACGGCGGATCAGAAGCATCTCGCGATAGGCGTGAAGCTCTTCTTCCTTCGAGAAGTCGGGGCTGTTCTTGCCGGTGAATTCGGTTGCGGACTTTGCCGTTGTCTTGCGGCCGGATACGGTCGCTGATTTTCGCGGCGCCATTCATCCCTCCCTGAGTTGCCGTTTGAATGGATAGAGTGGCGCGTACCATATGCAAGAAAGCGCCATGCAGCAATGCTTTAAACGCATGGCACATATTCACGCTAAGATGCTGTGAATAAATCAAAAATGTTGAATTAACCTAATTTCGGTTAATCAGAAATATGTGTTCATGATGACGATTTCGTCCGTTCGGGACATGTTCAGCTGGTACCGGGAAATCTCGTCGATCATGTCCCGTTCAAGCGAACCGTCACTCAACAGTTCCACCTGACGCTCCAGCGCCACGCGCGCCTGTGTCAGCTTTGCAAGCTCCGCCGTCCGGGTAATACGCTGCCGTTCCAGCCGCTCCGTTGCCTGAAGGCCGAAATCGCCATGGATCGAATGATAACCGAAGTAGGAAAGAAAAGCGATGGTAATGGCTGGAACGATCAGCCGACCGAATCGTCTCTTTTTATGATGCCTGGTCCACATGCCGGAGAGATGCCTCAAAACGCGTAACGTGAGTCTGAGACTAGAGCGGATTGTTTAACTATCCGTTGACCTTAAATTCCAATCGGCAATTGGGCATGAAAAAGCCCGCCGGAGGGCGGGCTGGATTGGCGGGGGACCTGCCCTCCCCACCGTCATCCTCGCCCTTGAGGCGAGGATCCAAAAACGTACCGTGGTGGATCCTCGGGTCAAGCCCGAGGATGACATCTCATATGTAGATGCGTTTTTCACCACCTCTGCCCGCAAGACAGCGGGCCCAGAAACCCGAACGCAAATTAACCGCGCAGGATTGAACGGCCGGCGTAAGCAGCCTGAGGGCCGAGCATTTCCTCGATACGGATCAGCTGGTTGTACTTTGCGAGCCGGTCGGAACGGGCAAGCGAGCCGGTCTTGATCTGACCGCAGTTCGTGGCAACTGCGAGATCGGCGATGGTCGAATCTTCGGTCTCGCCCGAACGGTGCGACATGACGGCGGTGTAGCCGGCCTTGTGGGCGGTTTCGACCGCGTCCAGCGTCTCGGAAAGCGAACCGATCTGGTTGACCTTGACGAGGATGGAGTTGGCGACGCCCATCTTGATGCCGTCACGAAGACGCGCGGAGTTGGTGACGAAGAGATCGTCGCCGACCAGCTGGCACTTATTGCCGATGAGATCGGTCAATGTCTTCCAGCCGTCCCAGTCGTCTTCAGCCATGCCGTCTTCGATGGAAATGATCGGGTACTTGGCAACGAGGTCTGCGAGATATTCAGCCATCGCGCCCGATTCCAGCGTGCGGCCTTCACCCTCGAGAACGTATTTGCCGTTTTTGAAGAATTCGGTCGATGCACAGTCGAGGCCGACATACATGTCTTCGCCCGGACGGTAACCGGCCTTTTCGATCGACTTCATGATGAAATCGAGCGCGGCAGGCGCGCTTTCGAGACCGGGAGCGAAACCGCCTTCATCGCCGACATTGGTGTTGTGGCCCTGCGCGGACAGTTCTTTCTTCAGCGTGTGGAACACTTCCGAACCCATGCGCACGGCTTCGCGGATGTTTTCTGCGCCAACCGGCAGGATCATGAATTCCTGGAAGTCGATCGGGTTGTCGGCGTGGGCGCCGCCGTTGATGATGTTCATCATCGGAACCGGCAGCAGATGCGCGTTCGGGCCGCCGACATAACGATAGAGCGGCAGGCCGGAGGCTTCGGCAGCAGCCTTGGCGATGGCGAGCGACACGCCGAGAATGGCGTTGGCGCCAATGCGCGACTTGTTCGGCGTGCCGTCCAGCGCGATCATCATCTGGTCGATCTGGATCTGGTTTTCAGCATCGAAGCCGCCGATGGCGTCGAAGATTTCCGTGTTGACGGCTTCAACGGCCTTTTCCACGCCCTTGCCGAGATAACGCTTGCCGCCATCACGCAGCTCAACCGCCTCATGCGCGCCGGTGGAGGCGCCCGAAGGAACGGCGGCACGGCCCATGGAGCCGTCTTCGAGGTACACATCGACTTCAACGGTCGGGTTGCCGCGGCTGTCGAGGATTTCGCGCGCGATGATATCGGTAATGGCAGTCATGGTCTCTCCCTTGGGAATGGAACAGATATTTTCCGTCGCCTGTCTTAGACGATGGCGAAGAAATTACAATGACGGCAGGCCGCAGAAAGGGAACCACCGCCATTTAAAATCGATTGGCACGCGCCGCGCCCGCCGCTCAGGCTTTCGCGATGGCGTCGAAGGCCAGCAGCTTTTCGAGCAGTTTCGGCATATCCTTCAGGTGAACCATGTTCGGGCCGTCAGAAGGCGCATTGTCCGGGTCCTCATGGGTCTCGATGAAGAGGCCTGCGACACCAACGGCGACAGCTGCGCGAGACAGCGTTTCGACAAATTCCCGCTGACCGCCGGTGGAACCGCCCTGCCCGCCCGGCTGCTGCACCGAGTGGGTGGCGTCGAAGACAACAGGTGCGCCGAGCGATGCCATGATCGGCAGAGAACGCATGTCGGAGACCAGCGTATTGTAGCCGAAGGACGCGCCGCGTTCGCACAGCAGCACATTGGGGTTGCCGCTTTCATTCAGTTTGGCGAGCACGTTCTTCATGTCCCATGGCGCCAGGAACTGGCCTTTCTTGACATTGATGACACGGCCGGTTTTTGCGGCGGCAACGAGAAGATCGGTCTGACGGCTGAGGAAGGCCGGGATCTGCAGCACATCCACAACTTCGGAAACGATGGCGCACTGTTCTTCGGTGTGAATGTCGGTCAGGACCGGAAAGCCGAATTCCTTCTTGAGATCGGCAAATATCTGCATGGCACTGTCCAGACCGATGCCACGCTTGCCGGAAAGCGAGGTGCGGTTCGCCTTGTCGAAGGATGACTTGTAAACGAGGCCGATTCCGAGCCCGTCACAAAGCTCCTTCAAGACACCCGCAATCATGAAGGCGTGCTCCCGGCTTTCCATCTGGCAGGGGCCGGCGATCAGTGAAAAACGCTCGCTATTGCAAAAGGAAACCTTGCTGGCGCCCTGGCCGGCGGTGACTTTGAGATTGTTCGTGACGCTCATCTTTTTTCCTCGAAGGCGAAATCGACGCCCTGTCCGGGTGCTGCGGGCACCACCAGACGGCCGCCCGCTTCTGCGCTGGACACGCCATTAGCAGCAAGTACCGTCGCTGTCACGGCAAGATCGTCAACGGAAAAGACAACGCCTATGCCGCGCAGGCCCTCACCGCTTTTTCCCGTAGCCTTCGGGTCGACGCCAGAAAGGGCGGGTCTTTCACTCAGCCTCACCCTTGCATTGCCGGTTTCGAAAACGACATCACCATCCGGAGACACGACGCCGTTGCAGCCGAAAACCGTTTCTATCAAGTGGGTGTCACTCCGCGTACCGGAACACAGCACGATCTCGCGAAGGCCCAGAACTCCGTTCTGGTGACGTTCCAGTGCAGCACGGTCCCCCGGCAGTGCCTGCAGGCGTTGACAACTGAAGAGGAAGAAATCCGCAGCCGATCCGGTTGCCGCGAAGGCAAGCCGGAACGCCGCCTCGCATGACGATCCGTCCGGCATTTGCATGGGCCGCGAAAATTCGAAGACCTCGCCGGCCGATACGCCAGACGCCACGAACCTCCGGTGATCGGCTGGAGCGTCAGCGGTGGAGGCCACAAGGGCAGAAAAACCTTCCTGTCCGTACGATCGCCGGAATGCCTGATCCCTGCCGGTGAAAACATCGCCTCTCTCGACCGACGCGATATAGCTGACCCGGTCAGCAATTGTCAGAGGCTCCAGATAGGTGCCATCCCTGAAGAACACACAGGCATTCTCCGTGCCGAAAGGATGGAGAGCCTGTGGCGCGACCGTAAAGCCAAGGACCTTGAGCCGCGCGGCCGCTACCGCAAGGTCGCGAACGGGCAGAACGAGATGATCGATGCGATGCCTGTCAGCCATAAATCTTGCCTCTTTGACGCGCCCGGCGCAGATGCCGGGTATTGAAGCTGACAAAAGCACGAAGAGCGCCGGGAATGCAAATGACGGGCCTGCGCGTCTATGCCGGTATCGGCAGTGGGCTGAGGTTACCGGGTTTCACCAGTCCTCCGGCTTCACCTGAATGCGGACGGTTTACCAGTTTTCATCCGCCTGCGGATTGTTGACGAGATCGGCCGCGACCGTTTTTGGATGGCCAGTGACTTCAGGTGTGTAGCGCTGGTTAAGGGGGAAAACGCAAGGTCGGCTGTTGGCCACTGTGCATCTGACCGATATCAGGCGTTTGTATTTTCGCGCGCCACCCCACTTCACTATATTTACGACTTCAGCGGCAACATCATCGCGGAATATGACGGCAACGGCGCGCTGGGACGGGAGTGTATCTGGCTTGACGAGAGACCTTTGGCAGTGATTGCAGATGCCGGTACGGAAGCGGCTACAATCTGCCAGGTTCATACCGATCATCTCGAACGTCCCATTATGATGACTGACAGCGCAAGAAAGGTAGTCTGGCGCGCGACCTACCTGCCTTATGGGGAGGCATACACAATCCTGGGATCGGCCACGCTCGACCAACGCTTTCCGGGGCAATGGTTTCAACTGGAATCCGGTTTGCACTACAATTGGCATCGCCACTACGATCCGACGACAGGCCGCTATCTCCAGGCCGATCCTCTTGGGATGCCCGATGGACCAAATAGGTGGACCTATGTAACTAATTCACCTTAGATGGGCGTAGATCCGGACGGGCGCTAAAAAAATCGAAACGGGGGACCGATCCTATATTGCCCCGGTGTCAATGGCTATGAATGTGGAGCACGAGATCGTCCTCCGGATATAAATCCAGAATATCCGAATGCCTGCTATCAATGCCTCTGCCGAATCGTAGAATGGCCACCTTCCGGATTAGCACCAACAATCCCTAATTGATTGAAATTAAAATGAAAGAGATCATTGGTCATGAATTGAGACTAATGCGAGAGGGGAAAAAAACCCCTCTCAATGTTCTACTATATTGAGTCGGTAGGCGATAAGGACCTAATCCCCATCGATAACTTCCAGCCATACGTTGATGAGGGATCGATCCTAATGGAAGAATTTACACTTCTAAATCCCAAGCACCCTCGCTTTAGCGTGACTTACATTTTCTACAGTCTTCCCGAGGAAGCTTGGCGCATTCCCGCTTTAAAGACAGCCTTGGTTGCCCAACAGGACAATATTCAACGCCCTGATGAGGGAATTGATCGAATTATAGGATTGCTACTTGGCTACTCTAAAGAAGAAATTGATAAGTGGGTGAGAAAAGGACTGAATTCCGCGACGTCACCAAACCATAATCTTTGAACATAATTCGCTCAACCAGCTATTTCCGGTTAATAGATCCAACTAGAGCCCGATTTGCACTACAATTGACGTCGCCATTACGACCCGAAGGCGGGCCGCCATCTTCAGGCCGAATCTTTTAAGATGCGCGGGCAGGAATCCCCCCGAGCACATCATATTCGTAGGTATCCGTTCGGGAGACAAGCCTATCCAAGGCGTTGTAAGTAAGGGGGGGGCAATGATTCCTGATCTTGGGAACAGGTCGACCTTCGGTCAGGGTTGCTTATGTAAGATCACTAAATTGCTTATAAATCCTAGCAGGAACCGGCAAAATATCATCCACTTTCAATACGCCAATATCATAATCGATTCCATATTCTTCACTTATTTTCATTACATTTAGGTAAGAATATATAAACGCGTTAACAATTGAACTGATGCCATCAAGGCCTTCGATACTGCGCTCTTTGGTAATACCTCTGAACCTCACGCGCGCACGACAAACGTAAAAATCGCCATTGTTCATTGGGCAACTAATTTCAACCTCAATCCTATCAGTTGACCCTATAACATCTAAAGATCTCGTGAAATGTCTTGCCTTTTTCATTTAATTCCCCATGCGCCATCCAAAGGCGGCAGCGGTTTGCCCCTCAAGCAAGCCGCATATCGCAAAAATTTCCTACCCTTTTTCGTACTATATCGGCAGATGCTCTAGATATCCTGCGGCGCCACTAGCTGTGGATAGCATGTGTTGTGTAGCAATCGCACCACCCATCAATACGGCTGGCACAGCGTGTGTACTCGCATATTGTCCTGCTGCCGCCATTCCACTCGCATCGGTCCAGTTGGCGGGCGAATTCCAAACATAGCGATAGACGTTAAGGTCACCGGCCTCGAACCAGATCGGATCTTCCTGCAGGAGGCGTCCGGTCGAGAGATCGTAGGCGCGTGAATTTTAGTGGGATAGCCCAGTCTGTCCAACACATCGCAGGCGAAGGTGGTGGTGTTGCCTCAACCATCAGTGATCGCAATGACGTTGTCGCGGACGTCACACCAGTAATCTAATAATCAAATCCATCCGGTCGCTGGGTGGGGTCGTCGCCCGTGTCTGCCCAGACAAGAAATCGAAACAAGTCTATCGGATAAAAATCAACAGAATATTCGTCCAGTAAATCCTGGATTGATATTTTGTAATCAAGGTATTTAGTTCTATTAAATATTTCCAACTCAACGATAAACTCATCAATGGGGAAGAAATATTTTTTTGTATTAAGATGCCCTAAAGATGCCACAAAAGATACGCTTTCATCTGAAAGCCAGATAGGGATCTTGTTGCTTGGTTCTGCTGTGATTGCTCCGTATCCTTCATCACTGCGTAGCATCCAGACACCGCCATTTTGAACAATGGCCCTTGCGACATCTAGAAGCTCCGCTATCAGTTCATCCGTAAGATCGTCGCACCACCGTGTTTCATGGTCGATAGCGCTCACCTCCCATCCCTCAGCACAATATTCTGACTGATAGTCAACCTCAATGCCTTCCAAAACGTGTCTTATATCCCACTTTCGCAGCAATTCCTCAGGATCAACAATGTCATAATCGGCCAAGCTGTGATTCCTGCGACCACAGTTTATTTTAACGTATTCTGAATTTCGAACGATTAGTCGCGGCTGGCACTCATCGTTACGAACATGGATACAGCAAGCAAATTCGGTTTTGGTGGTATCGAGATTCATGGTCTTTTTCTTCCGCGCCAGTCCTTAAGCAACTTTCCGCCTTTACTGGAATTGCATGGAATACACGCCGGCACCAGATTTTCGATGTCGTTACTTCCACCATTACAACGAGGGTCGACATGATCGATCGACGTTGCTGGATTTCCACAATAGACACATATCCGCCCTTCCGCTTAAAGAAAGGGCCGCGTCCACCCTTAGGAACAAATGCATTATGGACCCATGCCTGAGCATCCCCAACGAAGTAGTTATTCGTGATTTCCCTACTCTGGATTCAACTTCGAAATTGTAGACGCGAGCGGTGCGATTTCCGCGGACAATTTCAGCAACCGTCAGCGAG
>NZ_QLNF01000094.1:0-335 GCF_003261015.1 Agrobacterium sp. MS2
CACGCGTGCCATCCCTCCCTTGCGGCTCAGTCTCGGCGCCTGCTCTCACAGGCGCGCGAGACTTCTGGCCGACCTTCTGGCCGCGAAGGCCAGATTGATGTTCGATGAGATGAGGCACGGCAGAGGCATGCAGGACGACGACGACAGCGAGATGCGGGCACTTGAAAACGTCATCGAGATGAAGGGCGAGCTGAAAGCCTATCTCCGGATGATCGACCGCTCGGACGCACCAATCGCTGTCCAGGAGATGCAGAAGGCTGCAGGGCGTTGTCACGTTGTTCGTGGCTTAACGGTTGACGGATAACCGGACGTGATGAGCACGCCGACTATCAGCT
>NZ_QLNF01000095.1:0-14458 GCF_003261015.1 Agrobacterium sp. MS2
GAGGGACGGTTCCCTCCTCCTCCTTCCCAAACCCTTCCACCTCTCCCTGGCAGTGGGTAACGATGCGGGCAGATTCGCCAGTACCGAGAGAATCAGTCATTGATGATCAGTGCCGGAAGTGTTCGTAAAGCCGGCCACGATGATGCGATTGCGCTTGTGCGACAATGCGATCCCACAGGCTTTGGGTTTAGGAAAAACCCTTACGACGCAAGCGCTTGTCAAGTTGTGACCGGTTCGCTTGAAAGCTGTAGCTCGGAAAATTTCCCGAATCATTTTGCTTTATCAAGCAAATCGGTTAGCGTTTGCGGCTGACGCGATTGCGAGTCGTGTGATTTGGAACGAGGAGAAACCCTAACCCGGAAAAAGTAAACCCCGACGCAGCAAGCTACATCGGGGGGAAAGAATGATCTTAGAAGCGATTGCCGTCGCTCCGAGAGACCCATCTCAAAAACTCAAGTCTCAATCTAAGGCTCCTTTCCCTCACTGTCAATATCGAGCGCAGCTTTTGCGAACGGGTGAGCTTTGCCCGGATTTCAGAAAGGAATCCGATGCAGACCATCGCCAGTTTCAGAAGGGTGACGCCTGGCATTCTTGCCAGCGCTGCCCTTGCCATGAGGGAAGACAACCGCCCCGCGACCAAGGCGCAGGTTGCGAGCGCGCTAAAGAAATGCGCCGGTCGCCTTGGCATAAAAGGCTATCCCTACCAGATCCTCGACACGCTTCTTGCTATCTCCCCGGCAGAGGACTGGACAGAGGGCAAGCGTCCCGTCGTCGCCATATCAAATGCCCGTTTGGCCTATGATCTTGGCGTCTGCGAGAAAACCGTCACCCGCGCCATTCGTTCGCTCGTGGAGGCGGGCATTGTCGCTTATCGCGACAGCCCGACCGGTCGCCGCTATGTAAATCGGGAAGGCGGGGGCAGCTTCGGCCTTGATTTCTCGCCCGCCAGAGCGCGGCTCGCGGAACTCGAAGAACTGGCGAGCGCTCATGTTGATGAGTGGCGATCGATGCGCGAGACGACACGGCAAAGCCAAGGTGTCGCCCGGCAGATCGTCGATGCGCTCGAACAGCTTCGCCGTGATGGTCATGAGACGCAGGGTTTCGAGGAGAAGTTCAATGCGCTCGTAGTCGATTTTCACCAACAGAGGGCAAATCCTGACTACCTTGCGCAGCTCGTGGACCTCCTGAAGGACGCACTTGCACTGTATGAGCCGTCCGAGCAACCTTCGGGGTCATCGCCACAGAATGATGATTCTGCCGATCAAAGCCGTAAAGAGTCCCCCGCGCAGGACAATTCTGTCCCCCCATATACAACTACAACCCCCACGACATTAGTAAGAAGAGAACGGCATCGCGCTAACGCACGATCGATTCAGTTTAGTTCTGAGATCGGCTCCGCCGATCAATGGGCTCTCGAAAAAGAGCCTGTGCGAGCGGAACCGTCTGCGCAAGACCGGGAACGTAGTGATGATGATCCTGCAACCACCCTTGATCTGCTACGGCTAGCTTGCCGCCAGCTTCAGGCCGAATATGGCATCAGTTTCTCGTCCTGGCGCGATTTGGAGGGGCAGGCCGACACAATCCGGGCGCTCATACAAATACCGCGCGAAACATGGGTCGCGGGCGTACAGGTCGCCGGCCGGATGAACGCGGCCGCGGCGCTCGCGATCGTGGCTGAGAAGCTGGTGCGGTCCGCCGCGCTGAAGCCGGGCGCGGCCGAGATCGCGAAGCCGGCGCGCTACTTCCTGTCAATGCTGTACCGCTCGCCGAAGGGTGAATTGCACCTCGCGCCGACACTGCGGGCCTTGGCGAAATCTGCCATGAACTAGGGCGCTCGAATTGTTGAAGGCGAAAGGGAAGCCCCCGCCGAAGCAGGCCGGGGGGACGGCGCGAATACCGATGATGGTCATTGGCATCGAGGTCCTGCCGGCAAGATGTAGGGAGCTGTGCACGCTTTGCAAAGCGGCGCTGACAGTTTGAGGTGAAGGACCAAGCTACCGGCCTGGTTCATGTTCCAGATTGCCGACTGTCATTTCGATAGACGGGCGCGAAAGCTGTGTAG
The DNA here is from genome assembly GCF_003261015.1 of Agrobacterium sp. MS2. NCBI lineage: Bacteria > Pseudomonadati > Pseudomonadota > Alphaproteobacteria > Hyphomicrobiales > Rhizobiaceae > Agrobacterium > Agrobacterium sp. MS2. The sequence continues at coordinate 2,063 of NZ_QLNF01000095.1, forward strand.
CGTAGCTGGCGGCACGGAGCAGGAAGTTTCGTGCGCGCGACGCCTAGGCCATTGATGTCAATGTCGTCGGGACGAACACTGTGAAGCCGTGCCGGTCAAAATGCCGGTTTCGGCTATGGAATGAAATGGGACGAGAGCAAAGACATAGCGATCAAATCCCTTTGCATGGCAGCGTTGTCGATCGAATAGGCCACTAGGACCGTCCGCCCGGCCAGCAACAGCATAACCGAACGATTTTCCCCGCGCCTGCGGCGCTTCCTCGCGAGTCAAAATCGCCCGCCAATGCCGTCCTCCGCTGCGCTGCGGCCCTTCGGGTGCAGCCCGGTCTTTGTGCGGTCCTTTCTCGTGTCCATCGACAACGCAAGCAAAGGAGATCGCGCAATGTCTGACCTCGTAAACTTCATCCAGATCGACGCCGAAACCGACACGCTGACCGGCAACCTCGCAACGCTGACCTTCGACATCGACATCACCGGCGAGCCGGTTGAGAGCACGAACCCTCAGGCTCCGGTCTACCGGCTTTACGCGAAGTCCCCGCGCAACCGCCGGATCGAGATCGGCGGCATCTGGAAAAAGAAGAACCAGAGGGGCGGCGAATACTATACGCTCACCGTCAACACCGGCTTTGCAAAGCTGAACGCGAACCTGGGCCGCTATCCGGGGCAGGATGACGAAAGCCTGATGGCGGTCATCCCCTGGGATTGATCCACCCGGCCCCCGCTTCGGCGGGGGCTTCCCTTTCGCCTTCCCTGAGACGGAGAGTTCAATGACTGATTCCCAAACCCACCTGTTTCGTGTGGAGCTCGAACGCCCAAATGGCGCCCTGGATTGCTATCCGTGTGTATCGCTCGATACGCTGCCCGAGCTGATCGTTCCGCTCATCTCGAGCGCTGATGAACACGCCGGCACCATTGTCCGCGTCTACGACTATCAACGCTGGACGCCCGACAGTGAAAGCGGGCTCATACGTGCCCTGTCTCTCCTCGAATAGGACTTGCCCCTTGTTCGATCCGCGCCGGAGGCGGATCGAACTTTCTCGCCAACGGGCGAGGGGCGATGCCCCTCGTCCCGATAGGTCAGGATGGCACCGAACCGCCCGATCCGGTCAAACTCGGTCGCTTGCGACCGGAACCGGAGCCACGCGCAGCGGCGAGCCCGCGAGCATGGCGAGGCTCTGCAATTTGACCGGATCGAGGATCGGTGCATTTCAACAAGGAAATAGTCGCCGGCGAAGCCGGCCTTCCATGCAGTAAGGGTTTTTCCAGCCCGGAGGGCCGAAGCCTGCTTTCGAGGGAAAGCAGGCGTAGCAGGCGGAGGCCTGAGCGCGCCCCCAATGGCGCCGTAGAGAAGGCCGGAGCCTGTGGGAAAACCCTGCGGCCGAAGGCCGCCGTAAAACGCTGTCCCAAAACTGACGTTTTTGATATGTTGTTTTTGTTACGGGTTTTCTGACAGATTCGGGAGGTGATATGGCACACACTGACATTTGTCCCAAAAATGACCGTTTTTGGCACAGGGGGCTGAATGCTAATCGGCTACATGCGTGTATCGAAGGTGGACGGCTCGCAGAGTCTCGACCTGCAGCGAGATAGTCTCGTGCAAGCGGGAGTCGATCCGAACAACATCTATCAGGACCTGGCGTCGGGGAAACGCGACGATCGGCCGGGCTTCGCCGCGTGCCTGAAAGCATTGCGGCGAGGGGATACGCTTGTCGTGTGGAAGCTCGACCGGCTCGGCCGCGATCTGCGCAACCTGGTGAACACGGTTCATGATCTTACAGCGCGAGACATCGGCGTGAAGGTCCTAACCGGACATGGCGCATCAATCGACACGACGACGCCGGCGGGCAAGATGGTTTTCGGGATCTTCGCCGCTCTGGCTGAGTATGAACGCGAACTGACAATAGAACGTACTGTGGCGGGCCTCTCTGCTGCGCGAGCGCGCGGGAGAGTAGGAGGGAGACCGCCGAAAATGACAAAGGCGAAGTTACGTTTGGCTATGGCTGCGATGAGCCAGCCGAGAACGAAGGTCGGGGAACTATGCCGGGAATTAGGCATTACCCGATCGACCCTTTATCGGCATGTCGGGCCAGACGGCACCTTGCGGACCGAGGGGAAAAAGCTCCTGCCAAGCTAGTCGTATTTGACATTGAAAATGTCGCAGGATTCATTGTGAAATGATTCTGCTGGATGGAGCAAAACATTGACTCCATTAAGGGAGATGATAACGGTTAGGACGTTCTCTTGTATAAAAGTACACCAATAAGCGCACCAAATAAAATCGAACGTGGGAACGACAGACTGGCGGAACAGATGAAGGGCATCTCAAAGGTAATAACGTTTGACGGCCCACCTGAACCAGAGAAAATAAAACCGGGTGAAGCCGGCGTGAATCTCTCTTGGTTGACAGAACTCGCGGATAACCCTCCTCCAAAAAACAGGCATTGGTCTAAGATGCTTAGGGAGTTGGTGTTAAATCCGCGAGCGGATGGGACAACTCCGACAAATGACGAGTTGGCGGCTAAACTCGAAGTCTTTCGAGATACAGTGATGCGCGCCAAAAAGCGTTGGCAAAAGATCGGCGTGATCTATCGCGTCAATTACAACGGCGTTTATGCTTACAATCCCAAAATGCTTGTCGCGAAAGACAAGGACGGGAATGTCATAAAGCACGTGTCGATTGATGTGCGGGCGGCGTCCGATATGGAGGCCTACCACTAGGGCAACTAGCGGTACTTCTCAAAAAGATCGACCTGTTCGGGCTTGTCTCCGGCCTCCTCAGAATGTGCCGGAGCACTCGCATTTTTGCGTGCGGCCGCGGCCGCCGCTTTGAAGGCTTCTTCAAGCGGCAAGTCCTCTTGTTCGGTATCTTCGGTCGAAGGCAACGCACCTCGTGGCGGAGGGGAGTTCTTTCCAAGAACCGCCTTCACATAGACGTCGATATCGGCGTCACTGGTGAAGGTGCCGGTTGGTTTAAAGGTGTAGGTCCACTCGGCCGGAACGTTCGATGGGCGATGATCCTTTGCGTCTTCAGGAAAGGGGAATTTGACCTGATAGACGTTCTTGCCGATTCCGGTAACGAAGGCGGTCACACCTTTATCATCGACGCCTAATTCCGTGCTGAATTCCGATCGTTCGATAGGGCTGGCGCGATGCGTTTCCTTCAACCATTTCGTCGTGCCATCGGTCATCATGTCCCGGCGATACTCATAGAATGTCGTCTCGCCCAGGTCACGTTCCATGCGTTCGGCTGTGGGGCCAAAGTTGATACGAGTTATGACCTTCGTGCCAACAGACGCTATGAGGACGTCGAGGACTTCCTGTCCGTAGTTTTTGGCGATCTGTGACAGGTCTTGCAGACCGAGTACGGCGCAGACCCCCTTGGACCGACCGAGAGTAACGAAGCGCTCGAAATCCTGAATTTCAGGAAGCTGACCCCATTCGTCAAGGAAGAACCATATACGGCGCAGGTCATGGTCTGAAAGCAGGTTACTGTCCGTTACCGTAGAGACTGCGACCGCGTAAAGCGCGGAGATCCAGCCGTCAGACAGTTCGGCATATCGACCGGAGTGCTGGACAATGACCGTTCTCTGATCGGTCTTGTTGACCAGCCATTCACGCAACCGGAATCGCTGCCTTCCCTCATAGGTCGGCCATGCCGTCGCCAGCATTTCGAGCAGGCGCATATTCGTTTCGAGCTGTCCGAGAGTGGACATGACCTGCTTGTAATCGGCGGTCAAAAATATGTCGGCTCCGCGCTGATACTTGAGCATGATCCGGAGCAGTTTTTCCTGATCCTGACGCGTTTCATTGAGCAGATCGAGCCATGTCCATTCCTTCGGTTTTTCCGCCATCAGCTTGATAGCGCAGCCGGCGAGGACAGCGCGAGCGCTCTGCGTAAAAAACGGATGTCCGTCATCGGGAATGATACGTTGCGCCAATTCAACAGCGTCCTGTGACACGATCAAATCGGCCGCAATATCCCAAACCGCCGAACGGTCATCCTGTGGCGCCAGAAGAAGCGGAGGAACCTCTTTTCCGTCACGAACCGATGGAGGTGTTATGCGGGTATAGTCACCCTTCTCATCGAAGATGATAGCTTTGTCCCCGCGTTCGACAACGGAGCCGATCATGCGACGAAAAGTTACCGTCTTGCCACCCCCGGGAGCGCCAAGGATGAATGTGTGATTTGTCTCGCGAGGGAGCGTGTAATGCCATCCATTGAACATATGGATTCCGCGAGTCTTCGGATAGCGATTGTGCTTCTGCTCGTAACGAGCAGCACGCAACAAAGCGTCCATTCCCTCTACGACCATTCCCGAGATAATGATGCGTTGCCGAACCACGAGCCACTTCTGAAAAATGAATACTCCGAGGAGGGCGAGAGCGACTAGAAGAGGCGCAATAACCACTACCTGGTTGCGAATAGCTGAGCCGGCGAGGGGGCTTCCGATCGCTTCAAGATGGGATCGGCAAGCGCCCCATTTCCATATCGTCAGGCAATCCCATGCCTGCGAAAATGAGAGTTGGACGAAATGACCGTTCGCCGTAGGCCATGATGGGTTTACGAAACGGAAGTACCACAAGAGCGGCGTCATGACCGCCGCCACGATAGCAGTGATAACGAGAACTCCAACAGCAGGTTCAGGCGGTTTCCGTATCATTTCTCAAATGCCTTCCTGCCTTTTTCGATCATCGCAATGCGAAGCTTCTCGTTATCCTTTTGCTCAAAAGCAGTCAGCAGCACACCGAGGATGAAGGCGGGGTTCTCACCGCGAAGACCTGCCTTCACGACGAGCCCACCAAGCATGATTTTCTCATGCGCATCCTTTTGCCGATTTGCCGCCATCTTGTCTCGATACTCCCTTTGTCGCTTCCCAAGCAGGAGCGCTAAGCTTCCCGCTTCACTCGGCGGGTGTTTGTTGAAATCGCTCGGCCACCTCTTTCAAAGCCTTGAGCAGATCGCGATCGGAGACTTCAACGTCAGCGAGGCCGGCTTTGACCGCTAGGCTTCCCAACCTTTCAGCTTCTTTTGCACGCTCAGCGTCTAGCTGCTGCTGGAGACGTGCAATCTCGTCTTGGATCTTCGATACCTTTGATGTGCGAGCCACGAATAACCTCCGTTGTTGCGCTGTACACTCGTCATTGATACCGCCAGTTGCTCTATACGGCAAGATTGATTTCCACTCGATAAGCGGTCGAGCGATAGCGAGACACAGAGAAAAACAACGAGTTGGCGTAGCCAACGCATTGTCAGTCCCGTTCGGAGCCGCGCAGCGCTCCGATTGTAAGGGCGCACTTATGTATCGACAAGTCGATACCTGCTTGTTATGTGTGTTCGCATGGCGATATTTCATCTTCATGCGAAGGTTTTAAGCAGGGCGACCGGGCAAAGCGCGGTCGCAGCAGCATCATATCGCCATTGCGCCGCCATGACTAATCAGACCTATGAACGGTCCTATGATTTTTCCAACAAGAAGGGAAACGTTCACAGCGAATTCGCGATACCAGCTAATGCGCCGGAATGGGCGCAGGCTCTCGCGAACCTTTCCCCGGTTCAGGCGTCGGAGGCCTTTTGGAATAAAGTTGAGGCATCCGAGAACAGGAAGGACGCGCAGTTTGCTCGTGAAATGACACTTGCCCTGCCCATTGAGTTTTCGCGAGAACAGAACATTGCCCTGGTCCGCGAATTCGTGGAGGAGAACTTTTCAAAGAAGGGGGTCGTGGCGGATTGGGCGTATCACGAGATCAAGGGCAATCCGCACGTTCATATCATGAGCGCTTTGCGGCCTCTGACAGATGAGGGATTTGGAGCAAAAAATGTTCGCGCGGTTGATGAGAATGGTGAGCCGAAATTCTCGAAGAACGGCCATGCCCTCTATCGCCAGTTCGCCGGAGACAAGGAGCTCATCCCTGCACTGAGAGAAGCATGGGCGGATGTGCAGAACCATCATCTTGCCTCACACGGGTTCGATATTCGTGTTGACCACCGCTCCTATTCAGAGCAGGGAATTGCGATCGAACCAACCATGCACCGCGGGCCTACCGCCGAGGGGATGGACCGGAAAGGGGTGAAGTCGGATCGCATAGAGATCAATGCAGAGATCGAAGCGACACGCCGCCAGCAGGTGATGGCAGATCCTTCCATCATCCTGAAGCTGATCACCGCTGAAAAGTCTGTCTTCGATGAGCGCGACGTTGCGCGAACAGTCCATCGCTACACCGATTCCTACGAGGATTTTCAGGCGCTGTTCCTCCGCGTAGGCGCGCTTGAAAATCAGGTGATGATCGCATCACCGATCTTCGATCCTATGACAGACAAGATCATTGAGCGCGCAAAATATACAACGACGGAAGTGCTCGATACCGAACGAACTATGATCGCTTCTGCGCGGTCGCTAGTCGGTCGGGACGGTTTTGCGGTCAATCAGAAGAGCGCTGATAAGGTTGTCGCAGAGGTTGAGAAACGTGCCGGTTTCAAATTCGATCCAGAGCAAAAGGTTGTCATTTCTCGCCTAACTGAAAAGGCGGGTATCGCCGTCATGGTCGGTTACGCAGGTGCCGGCAAATCGACTGTGATGAACGCTGTACGCGCGGTTTACGAGGGAGAGGGGAGACGTGTCGTAGGCGGAGCGTTGGCCGGCAAGGCTGCAGTCGGCTTGCAGGAAAGTGCAGGCATTGAATCCCGCACACTTGCCTCCTGGGAGGCGTCTTGGAAGAACGGCCTTCGCCAGTTGGGGCCGGGCGATGTGTTCGTACTTGATGAAGCAGGCATGGTCGGTTCAGCGCAGATGCAGCGATTTGTTTCTGCGGTGGAAGAAGCCGGAGCGAAGCTCATCTTACTCGGTGATGCGCGCCAGTTGCAGCCGATTGAAGCTGGTGCCGCCTTCCGGGCTATTGCCGATGACGCAGGGTATATCGAGCTTACGGGCGTTCGCCGCCAGCGCGAAGAATGGATGCAGAATGCGACTATTGAATTCGGCAAGGGGAATACCGCGGACGCGATCGGGCGCTACGTCGAACATGATCTCGTCCAGCTCGAATCTGACAGTGCATCGGCTCGGAATTCTTTGATCGGCAATTGGCGGAGTGATTGGGAGGCCGGCGTCGATGTGTTGATGCTTGCGCATCGCAATGTCGATGTCCTTGCTCTGAATATGGCTGCCCGAAACGTTATCAAAGAGGGAGGCGGTCTTCAGGAGGAACATGGGTTCCGGACTGATCGGGGCCAGCGTCAGTTTGCGGTTGGGGATCGTATCGTATTTCTGGAGAAGAGCCGTGAACTTGGTGTCGAGAACGGTTCATTCGGCAATGTAGAGGAGGCTAGTCGCGGCCGTCTCGTGATTGGTCTGTTTGACGGCCGAAGCGTCACCGTCGCACAGAACGGTTACGCGAATATCGATTATGGCTACGCAGCGACGATCCACAAGAGTCAGGGCGCGACGGTCGATCGTGCCCACGTTCTGGCGAGCCCGACGATGGACGCGCACATGACGTATGTGGCGATGAGCCGGCATCGAGACAGTGCGACCCTTTATGCAGGTTCCGATGAATTCAGAACTCTGGATAAGCTGGTGGACACACTTTCACGCGATCGCATGAAGGATACCACTCTCGCTTATGAACGGACTGACGATTACCGTCTGAGCGTGAAGGAATTTGCTGAACGGCGCGGCATCCCATCATTCAGCGAAATTGGGGATATGTTCCGTCATCAGCTTGCGGCATTGCGAGAGCGCTTCACGAAGGTTGCCGAGCGGCTGGAAGCCATTGGCAAGAAATTCGCCCATGTCATTCGGCCCGAGCAGCAACAGGGCAAAGCCGCCGAACATCGGCCGGAATATCAACCGTCACAGCGGCAGGTCGTAACGGTTCCGGACATCACATTCCCCGAAATGACTTCTGCGGTTCGTCAAGCCCTTTCCCGATTGGAGCATAATCTAGGACATGCCCAAATCTCCGATACGGATCGAGCACGTCGGCGTTGGTTCACGAGTGCTGGATATGAATTAAGGGACGGTTCAGCCGCCACGGATCTTCAGCGCTTCAATCGGGAAATTGCTTCCATTATTCCGCAAGCGACTGTCGTTGCCATCGGTCCGGATCTCGGCGCCGACGATCGCAATCAGGTTCAGTCGCTATTACCGGAGTCGGTTCGAGAGGCTTTCATCGACAACTGGCCGCTGATCCATGCCGGGCAGAAAGCCGGTCAGGATCTCACGCGCCTCGAACTCGCGCAGACGCTCAACAGCGAAGCGAAAGAGAGGCTGGTAGTCGAACAGTATGAAAGGAGGCAGGCGATGTTTGCGACACCAGAAAAGCCACTTGTTGCAGCAATCTCCGACTGGCGCGATAGCATCGAGGCGACGGTTGCGGCACGGATGGAAACCCGGCCGGTCATGCAATCAGCAACACGCCGTCTCGAGACGGCGGTTGCAGCCGTCTGGCAGCGGCCTGAAGCCGTGCTTTCTGCGCTGCGGAACCGGATAGATGACGGGCGGGTTCTAGTCGCCGATTTCGCGCAGTCCATTCGGGATAATCCAGCATCTGTTGGCGAGCTTCACGGCAGCAGAAGCATGTTCGGCCGAAATGACGGCGTGCGAGAGAAGGCGCTGGCAGCGGTCTCGCCGGCGATCTCGGCCTTGCAGGATTACGGCCAGGTTCGAAGCAATCTGAGGAATGATCTGACCAAGGACGAGCAGCGGTTCCGTACCCTGATGCGGGAGCCAGTTGATGATCTTTCGCAGGCTGCACGCGAGCTTGTCGGTCGTATCGAGAGAACGCCTGCAGATCGTCTAGGGACGTTGATTAGATCGGCGGATGATCAGCAGGCAATGGGTGAGTTGCGCCGGTTTGTCGAGACAGTTCGCGACCGGTTCGGTTTGCCGGGAACAAATGAGCTTGATCGCGATCGCCTCGCCCAGGCGATGCCCGGTGCTGATCAGGAGCGGGTTGAAGCGTTCGCAGCCGGGTACGCGAAAGCTGACCAGCTTGTGACGACCGTGCAGGCGGCTCAACAGGCGCAAAAGATTGAAATGAGCCATGAGCAGCAGCAGGTGCGTGGCCGGGAGAGGGGCGAAGGAATCTCGCATTAAGATTGTAGGAAATGGTCGCTTTTGGTGATGCTGTATATTGCAAAATCCGTCAAATTGGGTAGGACTGATTTTGAGAGGGTGATCATTCCATTGATCGCTTGTCCATAATGAGAGACAAGGCGACTTTTGATGCGGAACTCAGTAATTGTAGCTCTGGCATTCCTGTTGAGTGCCTGCGCGAACAAGAAAGAGAATTTCGATACTCTATCGGTTAGAAAATATCTCGATTCGTCGTTGGCGACTGTGAATGAGGAAAAGCGATATGCTTCGCTATATCCGAGAGCACTAGAGCCCCACGCAAGTAATACTGTCAGGCTGCATCCAGAGACCGCCGGGCAAGAGCTTTTACAGCCGGTTCATGCTCGTTGGAACGGAACACTTGATGATATCACACGGAAAGCGGCCCGCATGGCCGGCTATTCCGTTAGGGCGAATGGAGAACGTTCAGGGTCTCCAATCTTGGTTTCGGTCCATTGGGCCGACATGACGCTTCTTGGTCTGTTGCGGGAAGCTTTCGGCCAAGGAAAAGGGCGCGCATGGCTGGAAATTGACCAGTTCGCACGCGTCATGACCATCCACTACGCCCGGCCTGAAAAAAGCCCGGTCCCGCACCTGGACGACACCAAGCTATGAAGCAGTTTCCAACAATCCTTGCCGCACTGTCCGTCTCTGTCGCCCTGGCCGGTTGCACCACGACCGGTACATCGAATCCGGACGAACCGCCTCCACCTCCAACCCTTGGCGGAGTGGACAACCTAACGGGCGGAACGACCGCGCCTATGACTTACGAGCAGTTTGCCCGTAAGACGCGCAGCGGGACCGGCGCGAACGCCGTTGATGCAGAGCGGTATTCGGCGCTGCGCGACGCTGCGCTCTCATATGCGGCGCAGGCCGCCTATGAGCGGCGTTCGTGGGAGATCCTGCGAGAGCTTGAGGCGCAGTCGTCGAGGCTTTCGCAAGAGTTCAATTTCAATGATGTGGTCTACAAGGCACCGAAAGAGGCGGGCTATGTCGTTCCTCCTGTCGTGAGCAGGGCCAAGGAAGCGATCACCATCACGGACGGCGGCCGCGAGAGCGTTGCGGCCGATGAATATTACCGCATCGAGAAGCCCGGTCGCCTCGTGGCCGTGATACCGAGCTGGCGCGATTATCTCGTTATCGGCGTCGATAAGACCCCTGATCCCTCAGACCAGTTCCTTCCTTCTGGAAAGGAAGAGCGAAAGATTTGGGACCGCTATATGGCTGAAGGCTGGCGGCAGGGACGGATGCAGGCCGAGGAAGCGTTGAAGGAAAACATGAACCTTCTTCGCCGCGACTATTTGGGCATGGTCGAATATCGGCGTCTGGTCGATGCTGGCCTGGTCAAGAGCCTTGTAGTGACGTCGAGCGAGGTTCGTGCCAAGGGCACGCCGGAAGAGCTGTTTATCGGCCAGCGCCGGGTGAAGATCGAGAATGCCGCGACGTTCGTTTCCGACCCGAGGCGTTGGAAACCGATCACTCGGAGATTCGAGGTCTCCAAATGAACGGAAACTCAACTTCGAGCCAGACAAGCACGGTCGATCCTGCTGACCCCCTCGGCCTCCGCAAGCAGGAAGGGGGATATGGCGGGCTTTTCATCGTCGTAGCTCTGATTGCCGTGGTTGCTGGCTATTGGTTCTATAGGCGAGGCAGATGATTGACGAAACGCGTCTGGACGATACCCCATTCAAGCCAACGGATTCCTTCGTACCGGTCCTGAAGGAAGAGCCGACGCGGTTCGATTCCTCGCCCGAGATCTTCGACACATTCATCGTCGGCGCCGGCAAGCGCGGGGCGTCCGACATTACCATCCAGTCGGAAGCCCGGCCGCGCATTCAGATCAATTCTCGCCAGCATTTCGGCACCAAGCGCATGTTGCTGCGCTCAGAGGTCGATCTACTGCTGTCGTACATCTGGCGATCGAGCGATGCACCGAGCATATTGCGCCAGGGCCGTTGTCTCGACTTCTCCTATGAGGTCCAAGTCAGTCGCCATGAGCGGCATCGTTTCCGCGTCAACGCAACCCCGATTACGAAAAACGGCGGCTCCGGCGTCGAATTGACGATGCGCTCATTGCCGTCTCGTACACCGACTCTCGATGATGTTCAGCTCGAAAATGAGTTGAGGCCGTTTCTCAATCCGAAATCCGGCATCATCGTCATTGCGGGCGGGACGGGCCATGGAAAATCGACAACGATGGCTGCAATCACCCGTCATCATCTCGAAAACCACGAAAATCCGCGAAAGATCGTGGACTTTCAGGCGCCGATCGAATTCACATTCTCCGATATTCTCAGCGAGCAGGGCGATTCCGCGAGCTTGATCGGCCAATCGGAGATCGGGGAGGGGCGTGACCTTCCTACCTTCGCGGCCGGAATCTGGTCGTCACTTCGGCGTGCGCCGGCGATCATCAATGTCGGTGAGGCACGCGATCATGGTTCGATGAGCGGCTGTATCGCTGCAAGCATTCAGGGGCATATCGTCAACACGACCACGCACGCGGGCTCCGTAGCCGAGGGGCTACGGCGCATGGCGATGGAATTTCCGGCGGAGGAGCAGGCCGCGCGAGCGTTCGACCTGATCAGCTCCTTGCAGATCTTTATCGCTCAACATCTTATCCGCACGACGGACGGCACCAAACGCTTTGCGGTCCGCGAATTCCTCGTGTTCGATGATGATGTTCGCGACCGATTTCTGGATAAGCCAATCGACGGCTGGTCCGCTGTGGTGCGTCAGCTCCTCAAGGAGGGAATGAAATCTGACAAGGTTATTGCGCGACCGCTCGCCCAATCGACTATGAAGCTTGTCGACGAAGGTTGGATCACGATGAAAGAGGCCCGGAGTTTCGTTCCGCGGTCGATGTTTGAGGTCCTGGAATAGAGGAGATGCGGCATGACCGATCATAATCGGTATGCAGTCAGGCCGATGACTGAAGGCCAAAGCCGGGAAGCGCAAGAGGACTTGACGCTAATCATACGCGGTGAAGATCGAGATTTGCCGTGGGGTCGATTGAGATTGCTTCTCGATCACGAGCTGGTCGAGATTGCCTATCCTGTTATCGCTCAAGGAAGCGTTCGGTCACTAAATCCGACTGACAAGGGTCTCGCCTTTTTGGAACGGTGAAGAAATGAGAAAGAACAGCGTTGGAACGCCACCTGTGCCTAAAACAGGAATCATCGTTGGCAAAGCACAGTCGGGAAAATCCGTGACAATGGTAGCAATTCTGCGCAAATTGATCCGAATCTAAAATATTCAGCGATATCAATGGCTTAGTTCCATAATAAGGG
>NZ_QLNF01000095.1:14468-15665 GCF_003261015.1 Agrobacterium sp. MS2
ATGCGACTAAGCCATTGAATTTATTGGAAGAAATATGGCTACTACTTCTTGCCGTCATTGTTCGTACTCACCTGTCGCCAGCAACGCTCCATACTGTCCTAAGTGTGGTGGCAAGAGGCCCGGCGAGCGGTGGTATGAAATACCAGTTGGATTAATGATTCTGGCAGCAATCTGCTATTTGGCGTGGCTGATCTTCTCGTAAGGGCGTTACGCAAGGCCGCCGACAAACCCGCTTAACTCATCAAGCCGCACCATCGAAATCCGTACTGTGCCACGACAGCCGCGCGCCCTGCAGATCGTTTCGCGCTCGAGCTCGTCGATGTACAGGAATTCGCGTTCCGGCGAGACACATACGATGGCACGGGTGAGGTAATGCACGTGTCCGCATTTCTTGCACCGCGCTTCAAGCTTCTGATTGTCGGCCAGGTCGCCGACCTTGACGCTTTGTTTCCAGCCCATCACCAAAAATCCTCCGCGGATGGAATGCGTGTGTATGAGATCTTGCCCCCGACGTGGCCGCCAGCCGGCGGCCGCCATTGGCCGAGGCTGACAACAGTGGCAGCATAGCGCGCATTGAGATTGTCGATTGCCTTGCTGGCGTTTTCCCAACGCCGGCGTTGGCGGTCATCATTGTGAAGTAGGTCAAGCTGGCGCTCATGCGCTGGCGTCAGATCATAGAGGGTGACGCCTATCCGGAAGATCGTGAGTCCACGCGGATAGTCCAGCGCGACCATTTCCCAAAGTTCGGAAAGGGCGGCGAGGATGGCCTGGTCGTCGTTGACGACCGGCAGATGGCGCTTTCCCATCCACGATCCATCACGAATCGAGAGCCAGAGCCAGAGGCCGGCTGCATAAAAATTTTCGCGTCGCAGACGCCGCGCCGCTTTTATCAGAAGCAACCGTGAGATCTCGCGCGCGCCGGCTATGGTGCGCGATTCCGGAGGAAGCACGCGCCCATGGCCGAACATGCCCCGGCTCGATGCCTGGGCCTGTATGTCGTAACCATGGAGAGCGTACCAGAGCCGTTCGCCAGTGACGTTGTTCCAAAGCCGGCGCATGTGCTTGGGCTGGAGTTTATAAAGCTGTTCGGTTGTGTAGATGGACGATCGATAGAGCCGCTTCGCCATGTTCCCGCCGACACCTGGAATATCTTCCATCGGAACCGCAAACAATGGCGCCGGCAAGTCAACCGGCCGC
>NZ_QLNF01000096.1:0-149 GCF_003261015.1 Agrobacterium sp. MS2
AGCTACGATGAGCCGAAAATCCTCTCTTCTCAATTAAAACACTTCTGTCTCAAGGGCGCTGATCCGGGACAACGAGGGACTTTGGCGATACGTTACCTGAAAAGCGCGAGGCTCTGAAATTCGCGACGATCGACTCCACAGTCGCATTG
>NZ_QLNF01000096.1:159-35605 GCF_003261015.1 Agrobacterium sp. MS2
GAAGAAGCAGCGGCAGATGGACTGCAGAGCGAACACCGCCAAAGCGCTGCGCATGTTTCTGGATACGATCACCGCCCTGCAGTCTGCCAACGACCATGGTCGGAACGCATTGGATGTTCTCGACCAAAAAGTCGGTTGGGACCGGTTGCTTCGGATGAAGCCTGAGCTTGAGTCGATGGTCGACGACAACGAGGCGCCATCGCTGATCGTAGCGGCCGAGCAATATGCGACCGTCCACAAATATGCTGGTGCGTTCCTTCTAGCCTTCACGTTCCGCTCAGCGCGTCGCCACGATCCACTTCTAGCGGCAGTTGCGCTGCTGAAACGGCTTTATGCCGAGATGCGGCGGACACTCCCGGATCGCGTGCCGCTCACTCACCTCAGCCAAACTGATCGACGGCTTATCTTCGAACAAGGAAAACCCGATCGCCGTCTGTACGAAATCGCGACGCTCGCTGCTTTACGAGACCGGCTTAGATCTGCGGAGATCTGGGTCGCTGGCAGCCGATCTTTCCGGCCCATCGATGAGCATCTGATGCCGCGGTCGACATTCATCAAGATGAAGGACGAAGATCGTCTCGGTTTGGGGGTCCAGAGCGACGGCGCGCAGTGGCTTGCCGAAGCGCGTCAGATGCTCGACTTCAACCTGACGCGTTTGGCCCACAGAGCACGATCCGGAAAGCTCGAGGGCGTTCGTCTCGAGGCAGGAACCTTGATTGTCACGCCAACCGCCAGCGAAGTCCCCCCGGCCGCCGAGGAACTGAATGCCGAGGTCAGCGACATGTATCCGTTGGTGGAGGTTCCCGACTTGCTAAGGGAGGTGCATGAATGGACCGGGTTTGCAGATTCATTCACGCATGTTCGCACCGGCGACGTCCCGAAAAATGTCTCTGCTATGCTGGCGGGCGTCCTGGCCGATGCTACGAACCTCGGCCCAAAGCGAATGGCGGGCGCATCCAAGGGGATCAGCGCTCATCAGATTGGTTGGATGCGCGCATTCCATGCTCGATCGGAGACTTACCGCGCGGCGCAAGCGTGCATCACCGAGTCCCACACCCAGCATCCGCATTCCCGCCTTTGGGGTAATGGCACAACGTCATCGTCCGATGGCCAATTCTTCCGTGCGAGCGATCGTGCTGCAAAGCGCGGTGACATCAACTTGCATTACGGCAGCGTGCCAGGATCGAAATTCTATAGCCATCTGTCAGATCAGTACGGCTACTTCAGTATTTTGCCCATCAGTCCAACCGAAAGCGAGGCGGCCTATGTGCTCGATGGGCTCTTCGATCAGGACACGGTCCTCGACATCCAAGAACACTTTACCGACACAGGCGGAGCCAGCGATCATATCTTCGGGCTGTTCGCCCTGATCGGAAAGCGGTTCTCACCGCGACTACGCAATCTCAAAGACCGGAAGTTCCATACGTTTGAAAAGAGCGGCGCATATCCGGCGCTGTCGAACCATATCGGGACGCCGATTAATGCCAATCTGATCCTCGATCATTGGGACGACCTGCTCCATCTCGCGGCGTCGATCACGACACGGTCCGTGGTGCCGTCTACGATCCTCAAGAAACTGTCCGCGTCTTCAAGGCAGAGCCATCTCGCGAGGGCGCTCCGCGAACTCGGCCGTATCGAAAGGTCGCTCTTTATGATCGAATGGTACTCAAGTCCGGCACTACGGCGGAGATGCCAAGCCGGTCTAAACAAGGGCGAGGCCGCCCATAAGCTGAAACGCGCTGTGTTCTTCCACGAGCGGGGCGAAATCCGCGACCGGTCGTTCGAGAGCCAAGCTTTCCGCGCCTCGGGGCTCAATCTCGTCGTCAGTGCGATCGTGCACTGGAATACGGTTTATCTTGATCGCGCGGTCACACAGCTGAAACGAGCGGGGCGAGACATTCCTGATACTCTATTGAAACACATATCGCCGCTCAGTTGGGAACATATCAACCTTACCGGCATCTACACATGGGATGCCGAACATCAGATGCCGAACGGATTTCGATCGCTCCGCCTTCCGGCTAGGCTAAGGAACGCCGCGTAAGTTCTCATTCCGTTCGTCCTTAGCGTACGATTTCGCACTCCTCTTGTTCTGGCCCCGCTTTAGGACAATTCGCAGGAGACCGTCGGAGAGCGACGCCGTCTCGACGTGAACATGGCCAGCCAGTTCGAAGCGACGCTCGAACGACTGTCCGCCAATGCCCCGATGTAGGTACTCCCCTTCCTTCTTCTCTGCTTTCGACCCTTTGATGATCAGGACGTTGCGCTCCTGGGTCACGTCGAGATCGCTCTGGCTGAAGCCTGCGACTGCCATGGTGATCGCATACTCGTCATCGCCAAGCTTGACGATGTCGTAGGGTGGCCAGAGGTCAACCGCCTGCAGGCGCTGCGCGTTATTGAGAAGGTTGAACACACGGTCGAAGCCAATGCTGGACCGGTAGAGGGGTGCGAAATCAAGTTCCGTTCTCATTACCATATTCTCCGTAAAGCAACATGGATTGGAGACGCCACCGAAAACCTGCGTCTCCGGCCTATCGGCCCCTACTAAGGCTGCCGATGCAATGAATCTGGTTGGCGAAAAATGCCTGTTCAAGAACCTGGGAGGAAATTTTTCGCCGCCGCGTAATCCCGCTCTGGTATGGGGCAATCAGCTACCCGCCAACCTGGCTTGCTGTGCAGTAAGCGCCTGCGTTCGCTCCCGTCGACATATACGGTTTCTCTATCAGATTTAGTGACCTGAGTGGTGTTCCGACTTGAACGGAAGGACGCGGCAAACCACATCGATAATCGGCGTTGGCCACAGCGCCTTCCTTGTTGATCACAAACAGAATCAGTGAGGTGGAAATGATCTCGAAGCTCTTTGATCGTCCGGTGTATCTGAAGGAACAAAAGAACCTCGTCCGCGAGATTACGGCCGTGGAGGAGGCGATTGATTATCTGGAGGATTGGCCAGAACGGGAACGGGACCTGATCCATGAGGCGGCCTTGAGGACCTGCTACATGGCACATGACGGTTTGACACCTCTTCGGGCAGCACGCGATGCGATCCGCTCTTTTGCTAAGAAGAAGGGCATCCTTGCCAAGGAACCTGCTGTGAAGCCTTGGATGATCAGGCCTGTTGGCGGTAGCGGCAGGGCATCGCTCTAACCCGTTGAGGCGAGAGGTTGGAGATGCTGCCTCTCGCCTTCATCAAGGCCACATGGGCGCAGAGTCGGCTTCGCTTCTTCCCGCCGCCGCTCTGCAACGGGCGCGGACCTCCGACCACACATCGATAAGGTAACGTGGCAGGTACACACATTCATCTGAGTGACGGCCTTGACCTTCCCACGTTGGAAGCACCAGCATCGGCAGCCTGGCAATCGATGCCAAGCGACCACCGACCATAATGGCACCCCAACATTGATATAGATCAAGGTGCACAATGGGAGGCGTGGCATGGTAAGATGACGGAGGATCGACGATGCGCACGTTAGCACAGAGAGCGTTGGTATGGAGGCTGCTCGCGGCACTCCTTGCTGTTGCTCTCGTGTTCAGTGCGCCGGTTGCGCATGCCGCTCCCCAGACCTGCCTGGACGGACACCACCAGATGGTGGACGGTGATCCAGGCGACGCGACTTCCAAGCTTCACCACTCACCCGAGCAGAACTGCTGCAGCGTCATCTGCGTCTTCTGCCTCGCGGTTGCTGCGCAGCCCGCAGGATCGGTTCAGTCGGTCCTCCTTCTGGCCAGGGTCCTGGATATCGCTGACGATGTCGCTGGTCACGACCCGTCTCCCGGCCTTGAGCCTCCTCGATCTTTCGGTTGATGAACTGCTCGCCGCTGGCGGGCCATTCCCACCATTGGGCCGATTACGGCCAAGAAGATCGAGAGAACGTCATGTTTCGTCGTCAATTTCTGAAGACGCTCGCCGTCAGTGCGGCAGCTATTTCACCCCTTGCGCAAAAGTCCTGGGCTCTTACCAACTCTGGACAGTCTTTACCCATCGAACTCGCAGTCACCAAGCGCTCCATTGAAGTGAATGGCCGATCCGCCAGCGTCTTCGGCCTTGTTCAAGGCAATGGACGGAGCGGCCTTGTCCTGGATGCAGAAGATGGCTTCAATGTCATGCTGGCCAACACTACAAATGAAGCCACGCTTATTCACTGGCATGGGCTTACCCCTCCATGGGAGATGGACGGTGTCCCGGACAATCCCGCAGCGCCCCTCGCTGCAGGAGAGAAGCGTCACTACCAGTTCGACCTCGCAGGCGGCGGCACCCACTGGATGCACGCCCACACCTTGCAGGAACAAAGCCTTCTGGCAGCCCCTCTGATCGTGCGGACGGCGGAGGACCGCGCTCGTGACGAGCAGGACGTCGTGATCCTTCTCCACGACTTCTCGTTCAGGTCACCCGAGGAATTGCTGGCGGAACTGCAGCAAGGTTCCGCAATGGGCGGCGGTCATGGGGGCCAGATGCCGATGGATCACGGTAGCATGATGTCCAACATGGCGAAAATGCACGGCGGCGGGATGCCCATGGGTGGCATGGCGATGGGCGGCATGGGCATGGGCATGGGCATGATGGACCTGAACGACATCGAGTATGATGCATACCTCGCCAACGACCGCACGCTGGACGATCCGGAGATCGTACAGGTCGAGAAGGGTGGCCGCGTTCGGCTACGCATCGTCAATGGTGCAACGGCGACCGCCTTCACCATTGACACGGGAAGCGTCGTGGGAAGCCTGGCCGCCGTCGATGGCATGGCCATCGAGCCCGTCACCGGCACCCGCTTCCCGATCAGCATGGGCCAGCGGTTGGATATCGTACTGCAACTCCCGCTGGGCACCGCGTCACTTCCGATCCTTGCCTTACGCGAAGGCTCCGAGGAGCAGACAGGCGTCATCCTCGCAACGGCGGACGCGACCATTTCGAAGGTTGCCACAAAAGCTTCTTCCGCCGGACCGGTCCTCGACCTTTCACTGGAGGCGATCCTCAAAGCGACGTCACCTCTGGACGAACGGCCCGCAACGAAGACCTATCCTCTGATCCTCTCCGGCAGCATGACCGGCTACTCATGGGGGATCAGCGGCGATGCGATGGCCGTCAATCCTGATGACAGGGTCCGCCTCGTGATGCGCAACATGTCGATGATGACACACCCGATGCACCTTCACGGACACCATTTCCAGGTGGTCGGCATCAACGGACAAGGCATGCGGGGAGCCGTGAGGGATACGGTTCATGTTCCTCCCATGGCAGAGGTTGCTATCGAGTTCGATGCGAGCAACCCGGGCCGCTGGCCGTTCCACTGCCACCACCTCTACCACATGGCGGCAGGGATGATGTCCTTCGTGTCCTATAACCGCGCGATCTGATCGGAGAGCGGAGATGAAGCACGAACATCACGGCCATCATGCTCACGATGATCATCATCAAGAGCATGACCATGAGCACCACCCTCAGGTGGCAGAGAAGCAAGTACCTCCTCCGGGCATGCTGGGGGAAGGCGTCATCTACACCTGCCCGATGCATCCGCAGGTGAGGCAGATCGGCCCCGGCAACTGCCCGATCTGCGGCATGGCACTGGAGCCGGAAGTGGCGACCCTGGGAACGGGTCCAAGTCCGGAACTGGTGGACATGAGCCGACGGTTCTGGATTGGCCTCGTCCTCAGCATCCCGGTCCTTGCCTTGGAGATGGGTGGCCATCTCACGAATCTCCACATGATACTGGGGCCACAGACGTCGAACTGGCTGCAGATGGTACTCGCGACACCGGTTGTCCTCTGGGCGGGCTGGCCGTTCTTTGAACGGGGTTGGAAGTCCCTGGTGACCCGTCATTTGAACATGTTCACCCTGATTGCGATGGGGACGGGTGCCGCCTGGATTTACAGCGTCGTTGCAACGGTTGCGCCAGGCGTCTTTCCCGACACGTTCCGCGCGGAAGAAGGTTCAGTCGCCGTCTACTTCGAGGCGGCCGCCGTCATCACCGTCCTGGTCCTGCTCGGGCAGGTTCTGGAACTGAGGGCACGCGAACAGACAGGCGGGGCGATCCGCGCGCTTCTCGATCTGGCACCAAAGACGGCGCGTCGGGTTCTTGCGGATGGGACGGACGAGGATGTCGGTCTTGACGCCGTGGCCGTCGGCGACCGCCTCCGGGTTCGACCGGGAGAGAAAGTTCCTGTTGATGGTGTGCTTCTGGAGGGCCGCAGCTCTGTGGACGAATCCATGATCACCGGCGAGTCGATGCCGGTCACCAAGGAGGTCGGGTCGACGCTCATCGGCGGCACCATGAACCAGACCGGTGGCTTCATCATGGAGGCGGGCAAGGTCGGACGCGACACGATGCTCTCCCAGATTGTTCGCATGGTCGCGGACGCCCAACGCTCTCGCGCACCCATCCAGCGCCTCGCAGATGAGGTCTCGGGATGGTTCGTTCCGGTCGTCATTGTGGTTGCGCTCGTCGCCTTTGCCGCCTGGATGATCTATGGGCCTGAGCCTCGCTTCGCCCACGGCCTGGTGGCAGCCGTCGCCGTTCTTATCATTGCCTGCCCCTGTGCCCTGGGGCTTGCGACACCTATGTCGATCATGGTCGGTGTCGGTCGGGGAGCTAGTCTCGGCGTGCTGATCAAGAACGCGGAGGCACTGGAGCGCTTCGAAAAGGTCGACACGCTCGTGGTCGACAAGACCGGAACCCTGACAGAGGGACGGCCCAAGGTCACGGCCATTGCACCAGCGGAAGGCATCTCCGAAGACGAGCTGCTGCGGCTGGCCGCCACGGTCGAACGCTCAAGCGAACATCCGCTGGCGCTCGCGATTGTCAATGCGGCAGGTGAGCGTAGCATCGCCCTGGGAGATGCCATCGATTTCGACAGCCCTGTGGGCAAGGGAGTGACGGGGACGGTCGATGGAAAGCGGCTGATCCTCGGCAGTCACCGCATCATGGGGGAAGAGGGTGTCGACGTCAGCGCCATGACCGCGAAGGCGGAAGAGCTGCGCAACGAAGGCGCTACCGTCATATTCACCGCCATCGATGGCAGGCTGGCCGGTCTGTTTGCTATCGCCGATCCCATCAAGCCGACGACACCGGATGCGGTAAAGGCGCTCGTCGAAGACGGTGTTCGGGTCGTGATGCTGACGGGCGACAACAAGACGACTGCTCATGCAGTCGCGCGACGCCTCGGGATTACCGAGGTGGAGGCGGAAGTCCTGCCCGAGGACAAGAGCAAGATCGTCTCGCGCCTGCGCAGTGAAGGCAGGATCGTCGCCATGGCGGGCGATGGTGTGAATGATGCTCCCGCGCTTGCGGCGGCCGATGTCGGCGTGGCTATGGGAACGGGAACCGACGTCGCCATCGAAAGCGCGGGCGTCACCCTCCTGAAGGGAGACCTGCAGGGCATTGTCCGGGCACGGCAGATGAGCCGCGCCACGATGAGCAACATCAGGCAGAACCTCTTCTTCGCCTTCATCTACAATGCTGCAGGCGTGCCTGTCGCGGCGGGCGTCCTCTACCCTGTCTTTGGTCTGCTGCTCTCACCGATCATCGCGGCGGCGGCAATGGCATTGTCTTCGGTCAGTGTGATCGCCAACTCTCTCAGGTTGAGGAGCATGAAGATATGACGGTCAACCGCACGCTCCTGCTGATGGGCGCATCCCTGGCCCTGATCCTGGTGTTCTACATCCTTCTTGAGCACTGGGGGCACGTTCTGGGCTACGCCCCCTACCTGATCCTGCTGGCCTGCCCACTGATGCACCTGTTTCATCGACATGGCGGTCACGGCCACAAGGATCACCGGTCGTGACCTACCAGCGGTCGGCATCGAGCACTGTAGCCTTGTCGGCATTGGCCGAACGGGTTTTCGAGTTGCTCGACAATCCGGCCTTCCTCGGTGCGCACATGGAAGAGCCCTCAGTCATGATGCTGGGGGCTTCCATGAAGTACAACTTTGACGAAGCGGAAGGACGTGCCGTCGGCTCTGTCATTAGAATGAGGGGGCTGATACTCGACCGGGCGCTCTCCGTGGAGGAAGTCGTGACGGAACGACATCCTCCGCTCTCAAAGACTTGGGAGACGCGCGGAACGGTGCGTCTCCTCGTCATCGGTTCCTACCGTATGGGATTCAGGATCAGTCCCGCCAGATCGGTATGCAGCCTGAACGTCAGGATCGAGTACAACCTGCCCACCCGTCTCCCCGATAGGCTGCTGGGGCGCTTGCTGGGCGGGTTCTACGCCAACTGGTGCGTGACGAAGATGACCGCCGGAGCGATTGCGCATTTCCGCCCCGCTCCGCAGACGCCGTAGGCTCGAACCCGACACCTGCAGGCGATCACGAAGACGCGAGCGAAGCTTCTATTTGCGGCATCGCAAGGATGCTCCGACGGACGCAGTGTCCAATAATAGGCAACGCAGACATAAATAGCAGGACCAGAATTATGACCAGTAGAACACTCTTCCGCGCCGCCGTCGTCGTCGCACTCCTGTCGGCGACGGCAATGCCGGTGCTGGCCGACGCCACCCACAACCATCCGGCGGCGAACGGGACAGCTGCCGCTCCCCTCGATATCGTACGGGCGGCGACAGACCTTGCTCAGCCAGTAGGTGCGAGGGGTCCGGAAACGATCAAGGTGAAGCTCGACACGGTCGAAGTTACTGGCAGCCTGGCGGACGGCGCGACCTACCACTACTGGACCTTCAACAGGAAGGTTCCAGGCCCCTTCGTCCGAGCAAGAGTCGGCGACACCGTCGAAGTTGAACTAACCAACCTTGCCGATAGCAGTGAACGCCACAGCGTGGACTTCCATGCGGTCACGGGACCGGGAGGCGGAGCGGAGGCGACGGACGCTGCACCGGGAGAAACGAAAGGCTTCAGCTTCAAAGCACTGAAGCCGGGCCTTTACGTTTACCACTGCGCTGTACCGATGGCCGCCCACCATATTGCCAACGGCATGTATGGTCTGATCCTGGTGGAACCGGAAGGTGGTCTTCCTCCGGTGGACCGCGAATTCTACGTGATGCAAGGCGAGGTTTATACGGCGCAGGCCTATGGCACGAAGGGCAAGCTGACGGAGAGCCTGGACAGGCTGATGGACGAGACGCCGGAATATTATGTGTTCAACGGTGCAGCCAATGCGCTGACCGGCGACAATGCGTTGACCGCAAAGGTCGGCGAGACTGTTCGCATCTACTTCGGTGTCGGCGGCCCCAACAAGACGTCGAGCTTCCACGTGATCGGCGAAATCTTCGACAAGGTGTATCAGCTCGCGTCGCTGACGACGGAGCCGCTGACCGACGTGCAGACCATCACGGTTCCGCCCGGCGGAGCTGCGGTGGTCGACATGACGATGGACGTTCCGGGGGAGTACGTGCTGGTGGACCATGCTCTGTCACGGGCAGCCCGTGGCCTGGTGGGCAAGCTGGTCGTCAAGGGAGACGAGCGGACCGAGGTCTTCAAGGCAGCAACGACACGCACTGCTCAGGCGGAACATGGTAAGCACGAGACGCACTGATCGGCACAGCGCAGGAGGCGGGCTGCAGAAAGCCGCTCCCGCCTCCAGCGTTTGCACGTTTCAGCCAGAGTGCTTCAAGCAATCACGTGCCGCGCTAGCCGCCGCACTGATAGTAACCTGAATATCCCACGCGCAGGCTCTCACCAATCGCGAATACCATGTCGGCTTCCACCTTCTCTCCCGCTTGGACCTCATCGACGGAGAGAGTGACGCTGATGGGCCCAGAGGTCAGGAAGAGGTTGCCGTCCCCGCCAGCTGGCTGCAGTTCCACAAGGTGAGCGTTCACCTTTAGGACAGCAGTTGTCACGGTAGCGCCCGGTGTTCCCTTGAGGGCAAGTATCGGCTTTCCAGCACTCGTGTACCTGAACGTGCATTGAGCAGGCGAACCAAGGACTTTGGCGATCTCCGCGTCCACCATCGTCGCGGGGTCGAGTGTGGGTATGTCAGCGCCAGCTATGGCTTCCTCACCGGAGAGCACGCGGGCAGCCTCTTCAGAACGCGGAGGACTAATGATGTCGTCAGCAGCTTCCCGTTCGCCACATCCCGACAGGAGACTGGCCGAGGTAAGGAGCAGCAGTGAAAGGAGGGAGTTCTTCATCAGTCACGCTCCTCCAGGTCCTCGATCAGATACTTCATCTCTGCGATCTCCCGCTCCTGGGCCTCGATGATCTCGTCGGCCAGCTTTCGAACGCGGGGATCGGAAATCTGCGCACGCTCACTCGTCATGATGGCAATCGAATGATGCGGGATCATCGCGCTCATGTATTCGGCGTCGTCGACCGTCACCTGGCTGCGGACGAGCCACAGCGACAACGCGAAGACCGCGACGGACCCGCCGAAGATGGCCATGTTGAGCATCTGCTTCTTGTACATACCGAGCATGAAGGCGAGCATGATGACCGCCATAGTCGATCCCATGACCAGGGCCATCCAGGCTCGGGTCTCGCTCCAGAACACATGTTCCAGTGCGTAGGTGTTCAGATACATCAGACCGTACATTACGACCGTCGATGTCGCGATCATGGCGACAAAGCGCCAGTAGGACATTCCCATTAGATGTTCTCCTTCGGCTCCTGGTGGATTGCGCAATACCGCTGATCCCGGCCGAGTTGATGCGTTTGATTATGCTTCACCCGTCGCCCGCCCCTTTCGGGTCCTCGGGCGCAGCGGGATACTGCCAAGATCGGGAGTGCGAAAAAGCAGCATGCGCCCAGCATGAACCCCAGGTGGGTACGGAAGGACAGACCTCCGTCCGTACCCATGCTTCCGCAGGGGCTACTGCGCCATACGCTCGCAGCTTTCGGCACACTTGCGGCAGGCATCGACGCAAGCCTGCATGTCACCGACCCGTTCGCAGTCGTCGGCGCACTGGCGGCATATTTCCGCGCACTCGCGGCAGGTGTGCTTGTGGTGCTCTGTGCCGATCAGCATGAAATGGGCCGAGGTGCGGCAGATTTCGGCGCAGGCCATCATCAGCTTGAAGTGTTTCGGCTCCGTGTGCTGGCCGCCCTTTTCGAGGCAATGTCCCATCGCCATGGAGAGGCACTCGCTGTAGCAGGCCAGACAGTTGTCGATGCACTGCTTCATTTCCGGGGAGATGTGGTGCATGGGCGTTACTCCTTCACTTCCTTCTCGACCCACTCAGTCAGTCGCTCGACTTCTTTCGTCTGATCGTCGATGACGTTCTGCGCGGTCGCCTTCGCCTCTTCGTTGTCGCCGTGCTCCAGCTCGACCTTCGCCATGTCGATTGCACCGAGATGATGTGCGATGAGGCCGCAGATGAAGGAGACGTTGGGATCGTCCTTCATCATCCCCTGCATCATCTGCTGGTTCATCGACATCATCGCCTCCATCGAGGCCTGCTGATAGTCAGTGAGGTTGGCCATCGGGCCCTGACCACTATTGGAGCCTTGTCCGCCCATCGGCATCTGCTGACTGCCCATCGGCATCTCGCCACCCATTGGCATGCCCGACATCGGCATGTCGCCCTTGCACTTGTCGGGGAATGTTGCGTCGGCTGCGGCAGGATTAACGGATGCGAGTATTGCAGCGGAGACCGCGAGCGCGGCGGCTGCGTGTTTGACGTACGTGTTCATGTTGAACTCCTGTTGATTTGAGGGACGTGACTCAAACAGCAGGAGTTCTGGGAGGGGGATCAATCGCAGCCGGGAGGAGAAGCGGCCGCTCCGGTCTGACGTGCACATACAGCTGGCCGAATGGTACCTCAGGTGGAGCATAGACAAGCGGCTGAGGAAGGATCGGACAGCAGTGCATCTGCGCGCAGCACGTTCTGGAAAGTTGAACATCCAGACCATCGCGTTGGCTGTCCAATGCCTGGTGACTCGCCTGCACCTCAGGGCAATGGTGGCTCGGTGCAGCGAAGGCAGGAGCCGTAGCGAAGAGCCCGATGATAAGCAGCGTCGCTGCCATCACCGATAATCCTGCCTTCAAAAAGTCCGATAGGGACATCCTTCGGTCTCCGCGCTCGTTGGCTGGAAACACCGGAGCAAAAGAGAAAGTTCCAGCCGCGATGGCGTTCGCCGTCGTCCCTCCTGCAAACCTTCCCATAGGATAGATGTTCTAGCGCCACACAAAGGACGAGATGTCCGTGCTGTAGAGGCTGGTCGATTGACAACCGTCAAGCCGACGGCGATTCTTTGGACATGAGTGGGATGTTGAGAATCACATCGCAGGTTTTGATGCTGATCGTCAGGCTGGCGGTCGTGCTGTCGCTGGCTGGCTACAGCATGTCGGCCGCCAATGCCGCTATGCATCCCGCCATGCCTGACTCCGCTTCCTTCGTTGAAGGTGACCGTTCGGCTCATGGCGTGGTGGCGTCGCCTTAACCGAGTTTGGGATGCGGTAGTCTCTTCGACCTGAACTTCACGCATCAATCGACAAAGCGATTTCCCGCCAGGTCGAGATGGCGTGAGTGCGAAGCTGGCGATGGTCTGCGGCGGTCAAGTCTTTGCGGTGAAGAAGGAAGAGATTGGCGATCTGGCCGTGAGTGGAGACGAAACGCTGACATTGCCGCGCGGACTTGAAGCGCATCATGCGCCGCTCTCGTCGTCGCACAGCAAGATGGGAATTTTCAGCCTGGTTGTTCAATCCCTTGTGCGAGCGATGTTCGACCTTCGGCATCAAATCCGCCTTCGCAGCCGAATAGGAACGCAGCTTGTCGGTCAGCATCACGCGCGGGGCGATACCTTGACCCTTGAGCAGTTTGCGCATTAGACGCAAGGCTGCTGCCTTGTTCCTTCGGCTTTGCAAGAGGGCGTCGAGAACGTAGCCGTTGGCATCGACGGCGCGCCACAGCCAGTATTTCTTTCCCTTGATCGTCACCACCATCTCATCGAGCTGCCACTTGTCGGCAAACTGGCCTCGTGAGCGGCGTCGGAGCTGATTGGCGAACTTCAAGCCAAATTTCGCCGCCCATTCCGAGACGGTCTGGAATGAGACGTTGATGCCGCGCTCGGCCAACAGATCTTCGACGTCGCGTAAACTGAGCGGAAATCGGAAATACAGCCAGACCGCATGGGTGATGATCTCGGCAGGAAAGCGGTGGCGTCTGAAGTGGGCGGCAGGGAATTCGGTCATGACAATCCGAATATCAAGTCGGCTAAAACAGGCGGTTAAGGCGACGCCACCTATTCCGCGTATAGAGCCTCAGGGAGAGACGTTGAGAACCAGTAAAGGGTGGCTAATGTCAGTGGAACGCTGATCATCACTGTGCGTGTCGTGGCGCCGGTGATTGCAAAAATGAAGGCGAGCAACACGAAATATATGTAGCGCGTCTCCACATTGTAGACGAGCAGGTAGCTGACGAGGTTGAGGTACATGAACAGATGCATGGCCAAGTTATGCAATTCGAGCTTGGCCAGGGACATTGTCCGGTTGTTTGCTAGAAGCTTGTTAAACAGGTAAAAGCCGAGAGCCGTCGTCGTACTGATGAGGGAGAACGCGACCAGAATAGGGCCGGTCTGCGTCTGCCAGTGCTCCCAGGTGACGAAGAGATAGTAGCCGCAGGCGGGCATCAGGATTGGTCGCAGGATGGGGATATAGGCATCCACCATTGCCTGCTGTCGTGCCGGGTCGATGGATATCCCGAGCTGATTGAGGAGACTGGCGATTTTCATCGAGAGAATTTGTTTTCGCCCGATCCGGAAAGTTGACGCTTTGATGGAGATAAACGCATAGATTTGTCCCGTTTATTGTCTGCCGTCAAACCGTACACTCGCAGTATGGCCCGACTTCTTGTGATTATCGGTGTATATATATCAGTGAGATTTAAAACAGGTTTACGGCATGCCAGTGTGGAGCAGCGCGAAATTTTCCCACGCCAATGCATCTTAGTGGGAAAGTAAGAACAGTTTAATCGAATGATAAGGGCGTCTGCCACGTCGCTTTCCCTAGACTCACAACGTCTTGACCCATCTGCGAAAGCGATGTCATGCAAATCGACGAGGGATTCCTAGGCTTGTGTCGCATCAAAGCCGCGGCTACGGCAGGGGCGCATTTTCATTCAGGGCTCAAATTGGGGTCAGAACAAGAGCTGCTCGAAATCGTACGCTAAGACCGAACGGAGCGGGAACGTCATGCAGCGCGGAGGATTCTTCCAGGAAGTCGCAATGGCCTGAAGCCTTCGGGCATCTGCTGCTCGGTGTCCCAAGAATAGATGCCGGTGAGATTTATGTGCTCCCAGCTGAGTGGCGAGACATGCTTGAGCAATATGTCGGGGATAGTTCGACCACTTTGACGCAGATGGGCTACGGCACGGCTGAGATAAACGGTATTCCAGTGGACGATGGCGCTGACGACAAGGTTGAGGCCCGAGGCACGGAATGCCTGACTTTCGAACGATCGGTCGCGGATTTCGCCGCGCTCATGGAAGAAAACGGCCCGCTTGAGCTTGTGGGCGGATTCTCCTTTGTTAAGACCGGCTTGACATCGCCGGCGAAGTGCCGGGTTGGAATACCATTCGATCATAAACAGGGATCGCTCGATGCGCCCGAGCTCACGCAGGGCTTTCGCCAACTGGCTCGGTTTCGAGGATGCCGCCAGCTTTTTGAGGATCATTGAGGGCGCAACAGAGCGTGTCGTGATTGATGCCGCCAGATGGAGAAGTTCATCCCAGTGTTCCAGAATGAGGGCGGTATTGATCGGCGCGCCGATATGGTTGGCCAGTGCTGGATATGAGTCGGCCTTTTCGAAAGTATGGAACTTCCGGTCCTTGAGATTGCGCAGCCGAGGCGCAAAACGCTTTCCGATCAGAGTGAAGAGGGCAAATACATGATCGCTCGCACCTCCGGTATCGGTAAAGTGCTCCTCGATCTCCAGGATGGTGTCGTGGTCGAACAGGCCGTCGAGAACATAGGCTGCCTCGCTCTCGGTCGGGCTGATCGGCAGAATGCTGAAATAGCCGTACTGATCGGAAAGGTGGCTGTAAAATTTCGAGCCTGGCTCGCTGCCATAATGCAGGTTGATATCACCGCGTTTGGCGGCACGATCACTGGCCCGGAAGAACTGACCATCAGATGATGCGGTCGTCCCTGTTCCCCAGAGCTGGGCGTGGGGATGACGCGCATGGGCGTCGGTCACACATGCCTGCGCTGCGCGATAGGTTTCCGTGCGGGCATGGAACATGCGCATCCATCCGATCTGATGGGCGCTGATCCCCTTGGAGGCTCCGGCCATACGTTTCGGGCCAAGATTGGTGGCGTCCGCGAGCGTGCCGGCGAGCATGGCCGGAATGTTTTGCGGTGAATCGCCCGTTCGAACATGGGTGAACTGGTCGGCAAAGCCGGTCCACTCATGCACGTCTCTTAAGAGATCCGGCACTTCGACAAGCGGATACATTTCGCTGAGTTCGATATTTAGTTCATCGGCTGCAGCGGGCACTTCGCTCGCCAGCGGTGTTACAATCAGGGTTCCGGCATCGAGACGGACGCCTTCAAGTTTGCCGTTGCGGGCGCGATGGGCGAGACGTTTCAGATTGAAGTCCAGCAATTGTTGCATTTCGGTGAGCCAAGCCACCCCGTCGCGCTGCACACCGAGCCCAAGCTGGTCAGTTTCCTTCAGCTTGGTAAAAGTAGGGCGGGGCATGAAATTTTCATTTATCGGCCGGAACGCCCTGCTGCCTTCGACCCAGATGTCGGCCGAACGAAGCCGCTCGCGCAACGCTGCCAGTGTTGCAATCTCATAGAGACGGCGATCGGCCTTTGCCTGCCCGAAGATCAGTTTACGCTCCGCCGCGCCGAGATGAGCGATCGGGACACGTTCGGGAAGCACGCGCCTTCCTTCCGCGTAAAGGGATCTGAGTGTTTCGATCGCTGCCAGCAAAGGACCATACCGACGACTTGAATGGAATGTGAAGGTCAGGAGGAACCGGCCTGCATAATTGCGAACATTGGCATATTGCTCAGCTGCAATAAGCAAGGGTGAGGCGTCATTGTCTTCCACCATCGCCGCAAGCGTCGGCTTTGCCTGCACCAAGCGATGCCAGCCGACGTGGCGGTCGAGCGTTTCAATTGCATCTTCATCATTGTCATTGGCGCACTGAAGAGCCGATATCGTGTCGAGAAACAGCCGTAGTGCCTTAGCCGTCTCCATCCGGGTGTTCACATGGCGCTGCTTCTTGCGGTTATTCGCCTGCGAAAACAGCCTGCCGATCAGCTTGATGAACATGGTGACTGCGGCGTCGGTGAGCTTTTGCCCAAGCTTGATGATCTGCGCGATGATCGTCGCGCGCCGCCGACTGGCGTTGAAGTCGGCGGCAAGCCATGCCGGTGTCACATCGCCCTCCCGGACCATCTGCTCCCAGCGACCGGAGTGGATGCGGGCTTGTAGTCGGGGATCGATATCGAGCGCGCGGATGAAAGCGATCCTGTCGGTCAGCGTGACCAGGTTGGTTGCTCCCGGAGCATCTGGCGCAGATCGCAGCCAATGGAATCGCGTCTGTCGTATCTCGGGATCAACCGTCAAAAGATCATCGAGGGATTGGAGCTTTTCGGCTGAAAGGCCCGATATCAGGGCAGCCTCGGCGCGACGGCGGGCTATTACGCGGCCGGCAAAGCCGATCCGCTCTATTGTGTCAGGTGCGGGAAGTAACACCTTCCGCTCCCGCAGCGTGGTGACAATAGCTTGGGCAATAGAATGGCCCTTGTCCGTTGCGGTCGCCGTTTCGACGGCGGATAGTAAGGCGGCGCGCCGGTCCTGTGCTGTTGCTGTTCGTTTTCCAAAATAGGAAAGCAAATGCGCGATATGCTCGCGGCGAGTTTCCTCCCGCCTGGCATAGGAACGGAAACTCTCCGGATCAGCATCCAATTGTTCGGCTATATAATTGAGCATCGCCCTCGGCGGAATTTCGTGCACCATGAGAGCCCGGCCCGGATGCCGCATCATGCAAAGCTGGACAGCAAAGCCGAGCTGGTTATGTTTTCGCCTGCGGACTTCGATCTCCAGCCGGTCCGATGGAGATAGAGTGTAGTGACGGATCAGACTATCCTCATCGGTCGGTACGCCGAACAGCTCCTGTTGATCCTGAATTTTGAGAAACTTCCGCCGCGCCATTTTTTACTCCATACAAACTTGCGTCGATGGTTCCGGGCATGTCCGGAAACGGTCGTTTGAGTACAGGCCTAAATCACCCTGTCCACAAATTATCTTGACTTATTTGTGGACAGGCATCACCTTTCGGACAACCTATTCGGACGAAATTGAACCTTATGCCACGCACCTTTGCCTATGTCCGTGTCTCCACGACCGGACAGACCACCGAAAACCAGATTCAGGAAATCGAAGCGGCCGGCTTCCACGTCGAGCCACGCCGTATAGTCACCGAGACCATCTCGGGCAGCGTCGCCATTGCGCAGCGCCGGGGTTTCTCGCGACTGATGGATAAACTCGAAGCCGGGGACGTGCTCATCGTCACCAAGCTCGATCGGCTCGGCCGAGATGCGATCGATGTCAGTACGACGGTCAGGAAACTGGAGGAGCTGGGCGTGCGGGTCCATTGTCTGGCCCTCGGCGGCGTCGATCTGGCGAGTTCCGCCGGGAAGATGACGATGAGCGTCATCAATGCCGTCGCTCAGTTCGAGCGTGATCTGCTGATCGAACGCACGCAGTCGGGCCTCAAACGAGCCAAGTCGGAAGGCAAGACCCTCGGCCGTCCCGCTCGGCTCAATGAGAAGCAGAAATTGGATGTTCTCTCGGATTTGGCGGGCGGGATGAGCGTTTCCGCACTCGCCAGAAAATTTGACACCAGCCGCCAGACCATCATGCGTGTCAGGATCGAGGGCGACCGCTCCGTTTAAGCCGTGACTTGAGTAGGCACCCGTTTCCCTTTCGCCTCACCCCGCGCAGCAGGACAGTTTTTTCACATCCCTGTCGAAGGTCTGAGCCGCAAGCTTCAAACCTTCGACAGTCGTCAGATATGGAAAGATCGTCTCCGAGAGATCATCGATCGTCAGGCCGCAGCGGATGGCCAAGGCTGCCGTCTGAATGCTGTCAGCACCCTCTGGTGCAAGGATGTGAGCGCCAAGGAGTTTCCGGGTTGACCCGTCGGCGACCAGCTTGATCAGGCCGCGCGTGTCGCGCGCCGCCAGCGCCCGCGGCACATTGTCGAGGGAAAGGACGGAGGTGCGAACCGAATGTCCGGCAGCCCGCGCCTGCGCTTCGGTCATGCCGACGCTCGCCACCTGCGGATCGGTAAAGACCACGGCGGGCATTGCGGTGTTGTCGTAACTCAGGCTGTTGCCGTTCAATGCGTTCTTGGCGGCGAGCTTTGCGCCATAGGCGGCCATGTAGACGAACTGATCTTTTCCGGTTACATCGCCGGCGGCATAGACGCCCGCCTTCGAGGTGCGCATGCGATCATCAACGATGATGGCCCCGGCCGGTGTCAGGTCTATACCGGTTTCAGCAAGCCCAAGGGCTTCAGTGTTCGAGCGGCGTCCCGTCGCCACAAGAATCCGCTCGGCAGTCAAGATTTCCGGACGTCCGTCCCGCGCGATGGCGAGGGCAACACCACCATCATCGGTCTTGCGGGCGGACTCGTAGGTAATGCCGCTGACGATTTTAATCCCCTCATCGGCCAGATAGGTGGCAAGCGCAGCGCCGATTTCGGGTTCAGCCTCCGGCAGAAGCCGGCTGCGGAACACGAGTGTCACTTCGACACCGGCCCGTGCGAAAGTCTGGGCAAGCTCCACGCCGATGTAGCCGCCGCCAAGCACTATCATCGAGCGTGGCAGCTCGGTCAGGGCGAGCGCTGTCGTGCTGTCGAGCGGCGATACGTCAGCGATCCCCGGAATCCCCGGCAACGCCGGACGCGCACCGGTGGTGATGATAATTCGCTCGGAGCCGATGTGCTGGCCCGCGACCTGGACACCGCCGTCAACGAGGCGGGCCGGACCTTCGTGGTAGACCACATTGTTGTACTCCGGCAGCAGATCAGCGTATTTCGCCTGTCGCAGACCGGCAACCAAAGCGTCTTTCTGGGCGATCTGAGCGGCCCAATCAACCACGCGCGCGCCGCTTTCGATCCCATCAAACCGGGCAGCCGCATCGTTGGCGTGACGTACAGCCTCCGTGGCCCGGATCAGGGCTTTCGAGGGCACGCAGCCGATGTTGACGCATGTACCGCCGATCGTGCCATGCCCGACAAGAGCCACTTGGGCGCCTAGTTCGGCGGCCGTGATCGCGGCGGAGAAACCGGCCGAGCCAGCTCCGACGACCACAAGATCATAACGGCCGTTGCCTTTGTTGGAAGTTGGAACGTCGCAAGCTTCACACATTCAATTCACCTTTGTTGTCTTGTTATTCATCGAGCAGCAATTGGCATCCGCTGATGAGGCGGAACGCCGACGCCGGTAAAGATAAAGTGCGGACGCCCCAATCGCGGCGAGAGCGATCGGGATCAGCACATAGCCGGCCGCTGCGAACCATGCGGAAAAGCCAAAAGAGCCAACGGCGACCAAAAGAAATGGCGCGGCGCAACAGATGACGGCGAGAAACCCGACTCCGCCAAGGCCGATGAACTTTCCATCTGTCATGCTGAACCTCCTTACTGCGAAACGCCGGACGGATAGCCAGCATTGGTGGTTGCGGTGATCAGCGCGGCGACATTCGTCTGGCTGTCGTCAAAGCGCACCTTCGCGATCGCCGCGCCGGTCGCCTCCGATACATCAACATCGAGCACGCCTGGAACGTTGCTGAGCGCCCGCTTCACAATCGGGCCGCAGAGTTCGCAGGTGGCATTGGCAACATTCAAGGTTACGGTCTGCTCGGCGGCAAAAGCGTGACCACCCGTCAGCAGGGACGCAGTAAGGGCAATGAGGGGCAGGATTTTCATGAGATTCTCCTTGGGATTAAGCATCGAGGACAAGGCGGGCGGCGTAGGGAAAGCCCACGGCGATAATGATCAAGACAGTTGCGACCCAAAGGCCGATCTTGGCGTTCCGATGGGATGATGGACGCGCGCAGTAGGAACCCTCGGCGCATTCAGCCGCCTTCGGCCTGCGATAGACGAGATAGAAACCGTAGCCGAGGCAGGCGAGCGCGATCGTGATAAACACAGGCTGGTAGGGTTCGAACGCGGTCAAATTGCCGATCCACGCGCCGCTGATGCCAGCGAAGAACAAGGCAAAGGGCAGCACGCAACAGGTTGCTGCGCCCAGTGCCGCAACGATGCCGCCGACCGACAGCAATGCTGCCCGATCAAAACCCTTTTCGGCTGGCTCTGTGACTGTATTTGCCAGCGTCCGTGTTTCATCCTGCATCATCGTTCACATGCTCCCGCAATTGATCTATCGTGACCCTAGTGCCTGTAGCGACTACAGGGTCAAGCGAGAAATTTTCACGGATTTGTGCGAGCTATGTGATGACACAGAATGATGAATTTTCGATCGGCGTGCTGTCCGAGCGCAGCGGCGTCAACATAGAGACGATCCGCTATTACGAGAAAATCGGCGTCATGCCGAAGCCCGCCCGCAGCGCAGCGGGTTATCGTATCTACACAACTGAACACGCAAGGCGGCTGCATTTCGTGCGGCGCGGCCGTGAACTCGGCTTCAGCCTGGACGAGTTGCGCGGCCTGCTTCGCCTGGTCGATGGGCATACCTACACCTGCCGGGAGGTCCATGCGCTCACCATCGAACATTTGAAAGATATCCGTCAGAAAATCGCCGATCTGCGGCGTCTAGAGCGGGCCATGTCGAATATGGCGGCGCAATGCACCGGCGATCAGGTTCCAGAATGTCCGGTCATAGATGCCCTTTTTGAAATGCGGTCAATCAAGCGTTCCCGCTCCGTTCAAGCTTAGCGTACGATTTCGAGCAGCTCTTGTTCTGACCCCAATCGGAGGCCGCGCCAAACCGCTGTGAATCGACCGATCGTTCTTCCGGCGGGCCGACGGGAGTTACCAAAATTGTGATATTAGGATGCCATGACACAATGACATTGAAATTCGCAACGCTGGGTTGGAATTTCGCTCGCGGAATTCCTATGTTGTCAGCGAAGGTTAATTGGCTGCGAAAGGGCCGTCAACTCGGCCGCACTCCAGAGGTATATATGGTCCCGAACGCACGTTTTCTCGAGTTTCTGCAAGATATCGAACCCAGCCCCACCACTGTGAGCAATTCATCAAAAGCCCATACGGGTGTCCGTAGTCATCTTAAAGCGCAAGACGACTTCAAGGCGAAGATCGAAGGAGACTTCCTCTCTGGAAGTTATGCGCGCAACACCTCCATCCGACCCAAGACGGATGCCGACGGCGTCGTGCGTCCTGATGTCGATATCATCATCGTGACCAACTACACGGAAGATGACGAGCCGGACGACGTCCTGAACGATCTGTGCGCCGCTCTCGAGGGCGGAGGTGACGGCTACGTGGTCGAACGCATCAACAAGCGGTCGATCAAGCTGATCACGTCCCTTGCCGAAATGGATGTCGTGCCGGTGATCGAATGGGGGGAGCAATACAAGATCCCCGATCGTGAATCGGGCGAATGGAAGCTGACCGACCCGCCGGGCCACATCAGCTGGAGCCGCGACCGCAACAGCGATTTCGGTGGACGCCTCAAGCCGCTGGTCAAGCTCTTCAAGTGGTGGCGCCGCGAAAACAACTCAGGCAAGCGGCCTAAGGGGTTCGTGCTCGAGGTCCTGACCGCGCTCCATGCGCCGCAGAACGAAACCCACTACGGCGAGGCCTTCGCCCAGATGCTCGAGAACATCCACAAGGCTTATGCGTTCCAGGCGGAGATGGATATCAAGCCAATCATATATGACCCTTCTGTCGCCGGCAGCGATATCCTTGCGAAGGTGTCGATCACGCAGTGGAAGGCCTTTATAGCCAAGGTGAAAACCTATGCCGACTACGCGCGGAAGGCCCAGTCGACCGACAACATGGACGACGCGACCTGGTACTGGCGCAAGGTGTTCGGCAGCCGGTTCCCGGCGACCGAAACGGAGAAAGTCGCCAAGGCAAGCAGCCTTCTTGAGAAAGCGGCTGCTACGGCAGGCACATCGTCATATGTGTTTCCGGATGCCATGGCCGCACCGACCAAGCCGCGCGGATTTGCATGAGCATCTGGTGGCTTAATAACACCCTCCGCGTTGCTCGGGAAAAAGAAGCGGTAGAGAACCTGGCGATCGAAAACAAGTGGTTCGTTTTCGATCGCTGGGAGATACACGATTACAAGTTTGCGGCTGCCGGTTCGATCGTGGCGCACGGCGCCACCTATCCCGTCCGTCTCGTTTATCCGGACAACTTTCCGCTCGTGCCCGCCTGGGTGGAGCCGCAGGACCCTGAAGCGAAATGGTCCTATCACCAGTACGGCAAAGGCGGTGCCCTTTGTCTCGAGCTGCGCCCCGATAACTGGACGTCCCGCGCTAGCGGGGCAGATGTTCTGCGTAGTGCTTTTGGCTTGCTCAACCTCGAGAACCCTTTGGGAGACGGGGAGAAGGGCAAGGTTACCTCGGCTCATAATGTTGGTGAGATCCAGAAATATAACTGGGGCGAGTCACCGGTCTTCATCGGGCATGAATGCCTTGAACGGCTCTTGAAGGGCGACATTCAAGACGTTCACGCACTGCGGTGGTCGGCCTCGGACAAAGTTTGGCCGATCTTTCTCAGCGACGCCATTGACCGTGAGGGTGTTCAGCGGCCACCATCGGTGGATCTGGACACTTGGCGGTTTCCCGTGCCCGTAGCTCTGGTCAGTGGGAAAGTGCCCGATGGTCTTCCGTTAGAGCGAACCGCCTTCACATCCACTCTCTGGGAGAGTTCGCCGGTGGAAGGCGAAGTGCACTTCGTGACTGTGTTCATCGAAGATGATGGCATCAACGTCTTCCATGTGCTGTCGGACGATGCCTATCACCGCAAGGTCTATATCCTGCCTCCCGAAACGGGTCTGCGCGCCGGTCGGGCACCGTCTGCACAAGGCAAGAAGGTCGCCATTGTCGGTGCCGGTTCGGTGGGCTCGAAAGTTGCTGAAATGCTGCTGCGTAGCGGGATCGACACCCTGCGTATCTTCGATGGCGACGTGTTCCTGCCGGGCAATCTGGAGCGCCATGTTCTCGACTGGCGAGACGTCGGATATCACAAGGTCCACGGGCTAAAGCGCCGGCTTCTGCATATCGTCCCGGGCGCGAATATCATGACCGTTGACCAGAACCTGAACTGGCAGAAATCAGCTAGCACCAACGCGGCTCATTTCGATCTGATTACGGCCTGCGACATCATCGTGGATGCCACCGGCGATCCTGCGACATCGATGCTGCTTGGTGCCCTGGCTTTCGAAAACCAGAAGCCATTCGTTTCCGTGGAAGTGTTCGAAGGCGGAATCGGGGCCTTGGTTGCGCCTTCCGTACCGAAGCGAAATGCCGCTTATACCCTCGGCCGAGAGGCCCTCCTGAACTGGACAGATGAAAAAGGGCGCGTCGTGCCGCTTTCGGCCGGCGATGGGGCTTATGAGGCAATCAGCGACAACGGCGAGATCATCGTAGCGGATGATGCTGCGATCAGCATGGCCGCCTCACATGCCGCCCGCGTTGTGCTCGACATCCTTGACGACAAGCTTGACGATTTCCGGTGGTTGCTGATTGGTTTCCGGAAGGAATGGGCCTTTGACATGCACGGCCATGTGATCGCCCTCGATGTCGGCGGTCCGTCAGAGTGGAATAGCAATACCGAGGATGCCGAGGCCCAGAAATTCGTAATCGAGATTGCCGGAGAATTGCTGGATGCTCTTAAAGCTTTCACCCAGTGAACTGGCAACTCTGACGACTGCCCTCAAGCGTGCCGGCGACAAGGAAATCGGGGGCCAGCTGTTCGGCGAACAGATTGAGCCCTCGCGCTTCCGCGTATCCACAATGACGCTTCAGGCCCGGCCCGGCACCTTCAGCCGGTTCCTGGTCGACATCCTTCAGGCCGTACGCGATGCAACGCGGTTCTTCGACCGGACTCATCACCAATATCGCCGCTACAACTATATCGGCGAGTGGCACAGCCATCCCAGCTTCGAGGTCCGCCCTAGTGGGGTCGACGTCCAGAGCATGCGGGATCTGGTCAGGGATCCGGATTTCAAGGGCAGCTTCGCAGTGCTGATGATCGTTCGCCTGCGCGCCGACAAATTCGAGGCGGGCGCTTGGCTCTTTGATCCACGCGGCTTCGAGCAAGACGTAAAATTGGAAATGGACGCATGACCGACAAGCAGCCAGCGCCAACGCTGACCGATTACAAAGGTATGGGTGGCGTGATCGCCCAGGATGGTTTTGAATACCAGATCTGGGACGGCCTTGCGCGACTGCCGGCCTGGCTCGTGAATCCCGCGTTCGAAGGCATGATCTTCGAAGGTCTCGAAGATCTCGAAGCCCGCTTTTTTGCGCCTCTGACGCCACACGGCTCAGTCATCGACCGACATCAGGCCAAGTCGGGTGTTCTTAAGCCGGCCGACGTCAAGGAGATCGTGGAAAGGTTCTCTCATTATCACGATAGCTACCCTGATACCGCGAGAACCCATATTCTCGTCACGCCGCAGATTCCGGCCACCTTGGCTTACATGGCGAAGGACCGGGACCGGGTCCGGAAGGCGCGCCCATTCTATGACCCGTTTACGGAGATCAAGGCACAGTTCGATGCCAAGTTCCGAGCCGATGTTGTCGCTCAATATCCGGATCCGCTTGGCGGATTCGTGGTCGATTTTGTAGACTTTGACGAACGCAACATACCGGACGAAAACACAGCCCGAAGCCTGTTTGCTGGTGCGTTCCATGAGGCGTTTCCCGCCTTGGACCTCAAGTCCAGCCAGCTCCGGAAGATCTTCGACGATCTTCTCGCAATGGCCAAGGCGAACCACAACATCGGCAGTTTCCTGACCCGATCGGCCTTGGTTCAGTGTATTGAAGCGGCGATGGGCGAAAGCCTGCCTTTGCCACCCTTCGCGCTGCATATTCTCTCCGACCGGAAGGAGAGTAATCCCTCGACGCTGGAACTGGACGCCGCCGCTTTTTCGGCCGGCGCCGGCAGCACGGCCGACTGGCATGAAGGATTGCTCAAGCCTCTGCAGCGAACGGCCACCTGGCTGAAGCAACAGGGAGCGTCCCGCCTGACCCTGCAGGGATCCTATCGTCTTTCGGCCGGCTTTGCTCTCGGATGGTCGTTTCGATCAGCCTCCGGCTTCGACATCGATATCATGACCCGTGACGGCGTATGGGCAACGGACGATCGTCCTGAGGCAGGCGCTGCATATCCTCAATGGGACGTGTCGGAGCCTCAGCTGGATCTAGGTGATGTTTTGACCGTCAGCATCGGGATACTCCGGGACCCTTTCGGCGATCTGGTCTCATCGGGGATTCCTCCCGAAAAAATCCAGCGCTTCCACCTTTCAGTGCCGGTTACGTCGGCCAAAGAAATGCAGGCGATCGTCGGGCAGGTCAAAGGGCGCATTGCCGGTCTTGCGGCAAAATACCAGCTAAAGCAGATCCAGTTCTATTATGCCGGTCCATCTCAGTTCGCCGTCGCGCTCGGCCACCGGTGGAATACCATGCCTGAAACAGTGCTCCACGAGTTCAACGCCGGAACCCGAGAATATGTGGCTACGCTTACGCTCAAATAGGCGGCCAAAAACTTTGGCGGGCAGGCAATGGCGCGGACGTCACGATGGGAGGCAAGCTCCCCAAAGCCACCTGCGGTTCTTGAAATGTCATCCGGCATAAGCCTTGTCACGCCCGTCAACCAGCATTCCAAGCCAGTTTTCCAGGCCGTCGAGATAATCGGCCAGCTTCTCCATATGTATGGCAAACCAGCGGATACTAATATGGACGAGATCCGCCCCCAGCGTGCGAGTTGCGTCGCGACTGCGCGCGTAGCGGAAGCTCTCCCCTCGTGGATCCCGCTCATTTAGCTGGCGCATGTAGGCTTCGATACCGTCGAGATCTTCCACGGGCAAGTGGTCGACTCCTGGGAGATCGCAGATGGGATCAAGCATGTTCCACAGCTGCGCAAGATCGTGCCGACCCAGATGCTTTTCCTGACTTCCCCATATCGCATCCCATAGCCGTGCTCTGTTGGACTAGGCTCGACAGCATGTTCGCCACTTTACAAGCACATTGCGACTGCCGCTTGCCAGAGAGTATACCCTCGACTAATCCTGCGGAACGGTCTCAAGGTATGCCTTGATGCTGGCAAGTGCTACATGCATATCGATCCGATCTGAAAAGGGATCCATAAGGATACCGATTTGCTTGGCCATGGCAGGATGGATCGGCACCTTCTCTGCTCCCGCCTTTTTCTTTCCGTAGCGACTCAAGCCGCACATTGCGACGGTTTCGATACCCTTGTCCGTGAGAGGTTTGACGACTTTCCCGAACCACTGGATGTGATCGGCGTAGTTGTCAAAGTGGGGATGAACAATTTTATATTGCTCAGATCGAGTTGGGAACCGCTTGAGCGAAGGATTGACCCTGACCTCTTTCTCCTTCTTGGCAAGATTACAATCCTTGCAGGAAATGCTGAGGTTTTCAGGTACGAACATGAATCTGGCCGCTGCGTCACGGGATATGATGTGTTCCCCGTCCCAGACAGCATTATTGTTGGTCGCGATCTCAAAGGCGCAATAGCAGCACCGCTGACTCTGTTCAGCGATGTAATGATCTTTGATTTGTTTTCTTACTGGAGCTACTTCATCTTCACCCCAATAGGATCCAATCTGATCGACGGCAGGTCGGGTTTCGAAATCATTGACAATCAGCTGGTTTGCGTCGGAATATACAACGGGGTTCATTACGACGCCTTCGTTCCCGCAGCCCGAGCGACGTTAGCGATATCCCCGATGATATCCGCAATCGGATCATCCGGTTTCAATTGCTCACTAATCTTCTGAAGATCGGCGGTCACTTCATTGAATTCAGGAGACTTCGACTTGCCTTCCGAGATGAGGCCAAGTGCTGCAACGACCCTTTCCCGGACGTAGAGGTTCCCGGGCATTGGCGTTCCGAAAACTTCCGCGAGCAGGTAGTCTGCCGATTGACCGGTGATATCTTCCGTCGCGGGGAGAGACGGTTGGTCAAGCGCGATGACGTTCGCGTGCTTGGGAAGCTCAGATATGACCATCGGAGAATGTGTGGCAATAACGAAGTGGCATCCATTGAAGCGGGCGAATGTCTTAATCAAAAGGTCGACGTAATCGACCTGCCATTCGGGATGGAGGCTGAGTTCCGGTTCGTCGATCAAGACAAGGCTTGCATTGTTGATGACCGATGCCAGTGCGAGCAACGCGCAGATCATGCTCAGCTGGCCGGAACTGGCACGTCGCAGGTTCGAAACCGGACCGTTGATTTGCTTAACCTCGACGCCCGATAGCCTGAGAAAACCTGCTCGCCGTAGCGGTTGCAGGATGCGAAACGTTTCGTCGAGATCGCCTCCGTAGTTGAAGTCGGCGACTGTCCTGACGAAACCGTCCTCCGCGCGCGCCATCGCCAGCTCCAGAAGATTGTTCAACTCTACCTCGTCAAAGCCGCTCCGAAGCATTTCCTCGACATTACGGCTCTCCGAAAAGTTGCCGACCGATTTCCAATCGACCCTTTCTCCACGTTGCAAACGCCGCAATACGGACGAATGGATTCGTATCTTGTAGATGACGGTCAAGATCGGCTCTAGGCCGAGGAATTGAAACACCGAACCAATGTTGATGCGACGAAGAGCTTCGTTCTCCCCTTCCTCGAACAGGTTGTTCAGGGAACGGAACAGAAGCGATTCCATCGACGCTTTGCCGAATTGATCGCGAAGACCCAGATATTCGTAGACCGATGGATCAACCGGCTTCACAGAATGCCTTAGGGAGCGGGGAACTGGGAATTTGTCGAAGGGGCTGATGGTGAGGGCGACCACGCGCCTTGGGAGTGGCAGACCGTAAATTGGTACATGCAAGTCATCGACATGGCATTCCAGGCTTTGCTTGCCATGGTAGTCAATCGTGCAACGCCGACCATCGATCATGTACGAGAGGTGCTCGAGAGGAAACTCTTTGATCGTGCGCCGCTTTCGCGTCTGCAACTGCTCCAACGTGACGAACGTCTGGACGATGGAGCTGAGAAGATGCGACTTTCCAGTTCCGTTCTTGCCAATCAGTGCGGTAATGTGTTCCGAAGAAGATGACCGAAGGCTTTGAGGCGGCTCGCTAAACGAAACATGGGGATTCATCCACTCTCGTTGTCGACGCCAGGGAAGGTCTACCTGGACCTTCGCCGTGCGAGCAGCCAGCAGCTGAAAATCGTCCCGTGCGTACATAGATCCCCTCACACTGACCCTGTGGGTCATGCACCTGAATATCCATTCTTTGCTGCCTACTAAATCACGTTGACAGGTTGTAGCATGGCCATCCACAACAACATTGAAGATAGGAGCCGATAAGCGTCATTGACGACGGCGCCGCGCCATCTGCGGGCATGACATGTCGATGCTCCAGCTGAGGATTGAGGTTTATTGCAGGACGACCAGGGCTAAAACGAAACAGACTCAGGAATAGCAAGCCACGGGTGAAACTAAGCGTCTGCAAACCAAAGGAAATTTAGAGTGCAGTGCGTCGGAAATTGGCCAGTCGTTTGTTCAGATCCCTTCAAGGCGAAGGCGATGAGAGCTATTGCTCCAATAGAAGACATTCGGATGACCGGACTTATAGCTACTACGAGATCCAGGGCGCCCACCGTTTCCTTCAGGCAATGATCGAGATGGTCCTGGTTCAGGGTGCGCTTGGCGTTGCGGACTGCCTTCTCGACGGCATCCAGTTGTTGGGTGATGTCGAGACAGGGTATGCCCGCCTCGAATATGGCGGTGACACTCCTCAGATGGCGTTCGCACGCTTGAGGCGCTTGTCGGAATGCGTTTCGTGTCGATGTTCGCTCATGAAGATTTCCCACCCCCTGGAGGGGATATGTCAATCGGCTTTCTTGTTTCCGCCAAGAAACAGAGCAATCGCGTCGGCCATGAAGTTTGGGGTGGGCGACACTTCGGATCCGCTCAAGGCGTTTCGAGACTTGGTCACGCCCATCAGCTTTTAAGCACCGCTGTGGCGACATTGCAGGGGCTCGCGGCCCTCGGACCAATTAGTCGATATCGAGCGCCCCTGTCGAACCAAGTTTTTGCTTGCACCTCTAGTGGCTAGAGGTCGTAAGGTTAATCTTTCACAATGTGAGGATTTCCAGTGAGCGACTCGTTACAAACTCGTTTCCGGGTAATCGGAATGGATTGCGCCTCGTGTGCAAACAAGATCGACACTGCCGTGAGACGTATTGCGGGCATTCAAGAGGTGTCCGTATCTGTCACCGCCGGCACAATGACAGTCGAGCACACAGAAATCAGCGCTCTGGACACGATTCGCCACAAGCTTTCGGGCCTAGGCTATCAGGCCTCCCTAATCTCAACGATTTCCAAAACCGTTGTGAAACCCGTCGATAAACACGAACCGGATCGCACGCACGATCACCTACATGGAGAGCCGCACGCACAGTCCAGTCATGACGATCATTCGGATCATGGCACCCATTGCACTGGGCATGATCATGAGGCCGATCGCGTCGCGCCTTCAGATGATGTGGCTCCCCTGATCCTGCAGGCACGTTTCCGTATCGGCGGAATGGATTGCGCGTCATGTGCTTCCAAGATTGACACGGCCATCAGACGGATGGACGCTGTCGATGACGTCTCCGTGTCGGTCACGGCCGGAACCATGACGGTCAAACATCGGCAGTCAGCGGATATCAAAGCGATAGAAAAACGGGTCTCTGGTCTCGGTTACACGATCGTTCCCATGCCAGGATCGGACGGGCGCGCATCGTCTACGACCCAAGAGGGATCTGACAACGCCCACGCTGGACACGACCATGGATCGAAAAGCGCGGCGCTCGGCAAAGTTGAAGGACTCCACGGTCACGATCACGGTTCTTCCGAAGGTCCTTGGTGGGGGACTAAGAAGGGGCGTCTGACGATCTTCGCGGGTGGATCACTAGCTGTCGCTTATGGCATTGGGTATATGTTCCCAGCGATCGAAACATATGCCTACACGATTGCAATGCTTGTCGGCCTCGTGCCGATCGCCCGAAGGGCTATCATGGCCGCACTGGCTGGCACGCCATTCTCCATCGAGATGCTGATGACGATCGCCGCTGCTGGCGCACTGGTCATTAACGCGACCGAAGAGGCCGCTGCGGTCGTCTTCCTTTTCCTGGTTGGCGAACTGCTTGAAGGCGTTGCCGCGGGAAGGGCGCGCGACAGCATCAAGTCCCTTACGGCGCTCGTTCCAAAGACGGCGTTACTGGAGGAGGGCAGCGAGACCCGCGAGGTGCCAGCCGAAACTCTTGCGGTTGGTTCAATCATACTGGTTCGGCCCGGTGATCGGATCTCCGCCGATGGTGTCATCGTTGCAGGCGAAAGTTCGATCGACGAAGCGCCCGTGACCGGGGAAAGCGTGC
This sequence comes from Agrobacterium sp. MS2, assembly GCF_003261015.1. Taxonomy (NCBI): domain Bacteria; kingdom Pseudomonadati; phylum Pseudomonadota; class Alphaproteobacteria; order Hyphomicrobiales; family Rhizobiaceae; genus Agrobacterium; species Agrobacterium sp. MS2. The sequence continues at coordinate 30,611 of NZ_QLNF01000096.1, forward strand.
CTGTTCGCAAGGCCGTCGACGACACTGTTTTTGCGGGCACCGTAAATGGTGATGCGGTTCTGCGTATCAGGGTCACGGCAGCATCAGCAGACAACACTATCGCCCGTGTCGTTCGCCTCGTCGAGGAAGCGCAGGAATCCAAGGCTCCGACCGAACGCTTTATTGACCGTTTCTCCAAATACTACACTCCTGGCGTGGTTGTCGTTGCCGCTTTGGTGGCAGTCATTCCTCCGCTGTTTGCGGGTGGAATATGGAGTGAGTGGGTTTACAAGGGGCTTGCCGTGCTGCTGATCGGCTGCCCATGCGCACTTGTCATTTCGACCCCGGCTGCGATCGCTGCATCACTGTCGTCGGGCGCACGCCGCGGCCTGCTCCTCAAAGGGGGCGCCGTTCTAGAAGGTCTCGGCGAGCTCACGGCGATTGCTTTCGACAAGACTGGCACGCTTACCGAAGGCAAACCGCAGGTGACTGATGTGGTCCCGTTCGGCCGGGAAAGTGAAGACGTCCTTCGGTTTGCCGCAGCGCTTGAAGTGGGATCCAGCCATCCTCTCGCCCTTGCGATCTTAAGCAAGGCCAAGGAAGAGGGCATAGTAGCTCCCTCCGGGGCCGATGCGAAGGCGCTCGGCGGCAAGGGTGTTTCCGCCATCGTGGATGGCGTTGAGGTCTTTTTCGGCTCGCCCAAGGCCGCAGCAGAGCGAGTTCCGGTTCCACTTGCTCATTTGGAGAAGATCACGTCTCTCAACGATGAAGGAAAGACCGTCTCTGTACTGGTCATTGGCGATGTTCTCGCTGGTGCCATTGCCATGCGTGACGAGCCGAGAGGCGATGCAGTTGCGGGCCTCAAGGCTCTGACGGATGCAGGCATAAGGACGGTTATGCTGACAGGCGACAATAAGCGGACCGCCACGGCCATTGGTGCGCAACTCGGCATTGAGGTCCGTGCGGAGCTGATGCCTGAAGACAAGCAGCGGATCGTGGGCGAACTGAAGAAAGAGGGCTATGTTGTCGGCAAGATCGGCGATGGGATCAACGACGCGCCAGCGTTAGCGGCTGCTGATGTCGGGATCGCGATGGGTGGTGGAACAGACGTGGCTTTGGAGACGGCTGACGCCGCCGTTCTCCACGGCAGGGTGGCTGATGTCGCCCTTATGATCGATCTCTCGAAACGGACCATGCGCAACATTTTCCAGAACATCACCATCGCTCTGGGTTTGAAAGCGGTATTCTTGGTGACGACTATCCTGGGCATCACGGGCCTTTGGCCCGCGATCCTTGCCGATACGGGAGCGACAGTCCTTGTGACCATGAATGCCCTGCGGTTGTTGCGTCCTATTCGCTGAACCGCCGGTGTCTCGTGTGTCCTTGAACTTGTCGTGATGCCAACCCGGTCAGATCTATCGGGTCTAGGTCTGTTTCGAATCTGATAATTGTGTCCCGCAAACGATACGGAGAATTTACAGTGCCATTTCAAAAACTGCTGGCTTTTGGTCTCTTTGCTTTGACGTTCGTGACCACGTCTTCCGGTCCCGCATCGTCTCATGATTTCACGGTCGGTAGCTTGGAGATAAAGCATCCATGGTCCCAAAAAGCTCCCGCGGTTGCGCCGGTTCTCGGCGGGTATTTGACGATCGTCAACACGGGCAGGACGGATGATCGCCTTCTTGGAGGAAGCAGTCCGGTCGCCGAGCGCTTTGAAATCCACCTATCATCTGTCATCGACGGGGTGGCGCGTATGCGACCTGTCAAGGAGGGCATCACAATCAGCGCCGGCTCCACTGTCAAGCTGGAGCCCCGTGCCATGCACATCATGTTCGAGAAGCCTACATGGTACCCAGCGGAGGGCGAAAAATTCAAGGCAACGCTGCAGTTCGAGAAAGCAGGGCCCGTCGAAGTGGAGTTCGTCGTCCAAAAGGGTGCGACAGCAAGTTCGGAGGAACATGCTGGGCACACTCCATGATCCTCAGTGAACGCGGGTCGGCTGCAGGGCGGTGTTCTGTAGGTGGCCTCGATTAACCTTTTTGCTTCATTTGGTTTCAAGACTTCGGTGGTTAGATCTGGTCATAGGCTTCCACCGAAGGTTCTCTCCATGCAGGAACGAAGACGGCGCATCTTAAGGATCAGCTTGGCAGTTTTATTCGGAGCGCTTTGCGTCGGCGGTGCTGGTGGTGCGGCGGCAGTTTATTATGGTCCGGAAGAGCTTTTGGGTTTATCGGCTGAGAAGAGCGGTGCGGATTGTCAGACAGTTGCCACCGCTAAGGCGCGGGATCGCGACGGCACCTGGATCCGGCAGTTCATCGTCACAGAGGCCGTGGATGAGCAGGTCCGTCTTCGGACCGCCATGCGGGTTGCCGAATCTCTTCGCAAGGTCGAGGCGGGTCATCTCATCCAGATTTCCGTTCTGGACAGCAAAGGGCCAATCACGGTCTCCGGAATGCGGGGTCGGGCAATCGGCGCCCAGGTGACCCTCATTCCTAGTCCAGTTAGTGACGTAGAAAAGCAGAAAGGCGAATTTTCAGGCTTTTCCATTGAAGGTGGGGCTGGCTCAGACGGCGAGTTTCACGGTCTACGCTTCAATGCCAAACCGGAAGATCTGGCAGCAATCGCCGCCGGCTTCGATGACGCGACAGGCTGTTCAAACGATTTGGAAATGCCGGCCCCTGCTAAAAGCTGACGCACCGCCGAAGATTCGAGCATCGACGCGCGAGACGTTTGTTGCAGGCTGGCACAATGGCTCCGATCCTTGATTTAGGGGGCGATCTGGGTAGTCCTGATCGCAAACAGTCGTGCAGATATGAGGGGCGCTGTCAATCCTGTTGAGGTGTCCGGACCCGAAAGCGCCCATGTCATAAGCGTTTCCTGACCATCAGCCTCTTCGTCAGCATCTCTGTCTGCTGCGGTAATCCGAAATAGCGCGATCAAGGCAATCGGCTCCGGCAGATCAAGAATGGCGGAAGGGCGGAAACTCTCAATCTGTGTGCGATCGGTAGACGGACCGAGTGAGGCAACCTCGACCCTAGGCATTTCCATTTCGGAAGTAGGGCGTGCAACCGGTACAGGAATTGCCAAAGCGCTTAAATCGGTGAACTCCGACCTAGCCTCGCCGACCATGGTCTGCCGGTTTGTCTGAAGATCGAGCGCGTCCTCTGCTCGGCTTCGTTCAGTCGGTAGCATTGCGGTGAGCAGGCTGCTCCTGTTTGATGAAGCGGGAGCGAAACTACTGTCTTTATCTCCAGCACTGGAAGCAATCTCGATCGATTTCGCGCCGACGCGACGACGATAGTCGGCGACTGCCAAATCGTAGCCGGGGAGCGGGCGGCCATCGGAGGGAAGGTGCATGGTCTTTCCATCGGGAAAGATCCGAGCCAGTTCCTTGCGCGTCATGCGGGGCCATGCACGGACATTTCCAACATCAAGATGGACGAAAGGAGATCCCGATGCGGGATAGTATCCCACTCCGCCGACTTGCATCTGCATCGCAAGTGATCGCAACTTGGCCAGTTTGACGCCCGGAATGTAAAAATCCATTGCCTTGCCGAGGGTGTGTTGGCTGTTTTTCGCGACACCACTATCCCTCGATCGCCCTCTGAGCATCTTGTTTGTCGCCGGTGAGCGATAGGCAGAGACTATATGAATATAGTTGTTTGATCCGCTGCGCTGGTACACTTCCCATACGAGATCGAGTAGACGGGGATCGATGTTCGCGGGTTCGTTCTTGCGCCAATCGCGCAAAAAGCGGTTGATCTGAACTAGTCCACGGGCATCGAACTTCCCGTCCCGTTTGAATGTTATCGTCGCACGTTCCCCAGTGTGTGTGAAAAACAGCTTCAGCGATCTGTCCGTCGCGGCTGTCGCAGGTGAGGACGAACCCGCCGCCATTGCCACTGCGAGCAGCACGGCAATTGCAACCGTCGCCATGCCGCGGAGGCATTCGGATAGGAAGGCTGCGGTTGAATAGGGCCTAACGCAAGTTGGCAACTCGCTCACTGGGTACTCCACACTTGACGGCTCTCCGAGCTCGGGCCTGGCGAACATTGCGGCCACGCTCGGATCACCATCAGTAAAGCCGACTATGGTCAATAAAGCCCTAATGGTTCCCAATTGGTGGGATCTGATCGATCCGGCTTGCGTCCGCAGCCTCTTTGTGAGAATGATTTGCAATTGCAATAGTGGTGGGCTTTGAAAGCGCGGTGGACGATGGACAGACCGGTGAGGGGATGGCAACAAACGGTGGGAGAGGCGTCCCTTTCGGATGTGCACCGGTCGATCAAGGTCGCGGCAGGAGCGGGCACTTTCCGAAGGGCAATGGCTTTCTTCGGGCCCGGCTATCTCGTCGCGGTCGGGTACATGGACCCAGGCAATTGGGCGACATCTCTGGCCGGGGGATCACGCTTCGGCTACGCGCTGCTCACGGTGGCCCTGATTTCAAACATCATGGCGATCGTCCTTCAGTCGCTGTGCGCGCGCCTCGCCATCGCCTCGGGGCGAGACCTGGCGCAGGCCTGTCGTGATGCCTACCCCAAACCGGTTGCCATGGTGCTGTGGCTGCTGGCCGAAATAGCGATCATTGCGACTGACATCGCCGAGGTAATCGGCACTGCAATCGGCTTGAACCTCCTTTTCGGTATTCCGCTCGAGCTGGGAGTGGTCATCACTGCTCTGGATGTATTCTTGATCCTTTACCTGCAAAAGCTTGGCTTCCGTTGGGTCGAAGCGCTTGTCATAACTTTGCTCGGCGTTATCGCCGTCTGCTTTGCGGTTCAGATCGCTCTTGCCGATCCGAATTGGGGTCAGGTGATCCTCGGCTTTGCTCCAACGACAGAGATTATCACCAATCCCGACATGCTGTATCTGGCGCTTGGCATACTCGGTGCGACCGTTATGCCGCACAATCTCTACCTCCACTCCGGTATCGTGCAGACGCGGGACTTTGGCGATACGTTACCTGAAAAGCGCGAGGCTCTGAAATTCGCGACGATCGACTCCACAGTCGCATTG
>NZ_QLNF01000096.1:35615-35834 GCF_003261015.1 Agrobacterium sp. MS2
GATTGGGGTCAGGTGATCCTCGGCTTTGCTCCAACGACAGAGATTATCACGAATCCCGACATGCTGTATCTGGCGCTTGGCATACTCGGTGCGACCGTTATGCCGCACAATCTCTACCTCCACTCCGGTATCGTGCAGACGAGGGACTGTCCGTCGTCGAATGATTTGAGACTTTTTGGGCTCTGGAAGAATGGAGTTTCCGGCTCGGGTAGCTGGTTA
>NZ_QLNF01000096.1:35844-50164 GCF_003261015.1 Agrobacterium sp. MS2
ATGTTCGCTCTGCTCGTCAATGCTTCGATCCTCATTCTGGCGGCCGCTACGTTCCACGAAACCGGGCGGACTTCGGTCGCAGAACTGGGTGAGGCTCATAGTCTGCTAGCCCCGTTGCTCGGTTTGGCCTTCGCACCGACATTGTTCGGAATCGCCCTTTTGTGCTGCGGTATCAATTCAACGGTTACCGCGACGCTTGCGGGTCAGATCGTGATGGAAGGGTTCCTGAAGATCCAGCTTGCACCTTGGCTTCGCCGTCTGATTACCCGGGGGATCGCCATCATACCCGCAGCAGGGGTCACTATAGCTTTCGGAGACAGCGGCACTGCCCAGCTTCTGATCTTGACCCAGGTCGTGCTTAGCCTCCAACTATCCTTTGCGGTTTTCCCGCTGGTGATGTTCACAGCCGATGCTGATAAGATGGGAGAGATGAAGGCACCTCTTTGGCTCTCGGCTTTTGCCTGGATCATCGCCATCGTAATCGCTTTGCTGAACCTGAAGCTGTTGGTCGATTTCGTTTCCTGATGCGCTCGCACCGAGCTGCCCATTACTTCCGGAGGACTTTCAAGCACTCAGTGAGCTGGCGGGCAGCCTGATGTGACCCTCACGAACTAGGCGATTGCGACCCCTGATGCAGTCTCTTGGTCTGGACGATCTGTGCGACTTGGAGCTCGCCACCAACCGCCCCGATCATTCAGATCGGTACCAACTGGGATCGCCGTGTACTCAGAGGTATTTGGGCAGTGAAATGCTGTAGTCAGTCGTGCTCGGTGGTGCACATATCGTGGTTTGCCAAGGCCCTGATCACATAGCAATCGCGCACTTGATTCGAATGGCAGTGTGTTGAGATCCGTTCCAGCTCGGCTTCCAGCTTCTTCAATCTCTCGATCTTCTGTCGGATTGTCACAAGCTGTTCGGCAGCTATCTTGTCGGCCTCTGCACACGGCTTTTCCGGATGCTGGCTCAGCTCTATAAGCTCGCGAATAGCTTCGATCGTCAATCCAAGGTCGCGGGCATGTCGAATGAATGAGAGGCGTTCCTGCTCGGTCTTCGAGTAACGTCGCTGATTGCCCTCAGAACGTTCCGGCGGTGAGAGCAGCCCCATCTGTTCATAATATCTGATCGTTGGTACCTTGACACCCGTGGTCCTGGACAGATCTCCAATGGTGAGCATGCTACCTCCCTCTCCAAATGCGGCAGGTGCAGGCCGCGACAAATTAGCCCATCACGCGAACCTGAACCCTCGAACAACCGAGAGGTATGTAAGCAATGGCTCGGAACATGTGAGGATTTATAAATGGCAAATCAAGCAAAACGTTGGTGTGTGGCAGCCACTGCATTTCTTTTCGCCGGTCAGAGCGGCGCCTGGGCTAACGTGACAAATGAACCTCATCAAATCAAATACGACTCCCTGACCATCGAGCATGCAGAATTGGTACTGGCGCCCAACGGGGTCACTGATACTGCATATGTCACCGTCTACAACGGTACGGGCGATGAGATAGCGATTGTCTCTATCGAGGTTGCCGGGTATTCGACCGCTACACTCGAGAGCCCGATGTCTGATTCCAAAGGCTTCGAACGGGTACCGCTATCGGATGCCTACGTCGTGATACCCCGGAATGCGGAACTGGACATGGATCAGGACACAGTTTTCATTTCACTGGTGCGAAGTTCGGGGCCTCCGAAAGCCGCAACGATGACGCTAAAATTTGATAACGGAACCTCGCGTGCTGTCCCGCTTGAGATCCTTGCTCCAGGTTCTGCGGAAACCAATCATCACCATGGAGAACCAGATCGCGAATGAAGGCCGCCAAGAAACTGAGAGTTGAGGCTTTGCCTTCTCTTTGCGCCTCACCCCGTCAGGAATTCGTGGACGCATGCTTGTTTTTGGTCTGAACTACCGACGCCGCCACAAGGACAATGGCACCGCACACGATGAACACATCCGCAATATTGAAAGCAGGCCATGACCACCCGTAAGCGTGGAAATCCAGATAGTCGGTAACCCTCAAGTGCATAAAGCGATCGACCACATTTGCGCTCGCACCCCCAGCCATTGCCGATATGGCCATTCCCTCCAGGACACTGTTGGCGAATATTGCCCAAACGACGAGTCCGACAACGATGCCCCCTTGAAGTGTGGCGAACAACCGGGGTGCTGACGCGATGGTGTCGGAAAATAGCCCGAAGCTGACACCCGTGTTGTAGGTGAGCGTCAGGTTGAAAAAGGGGGCCAACTCAATGGTTCCCGTTGGGGCTGCCAGAAGCTCCGCCATGACGAATTTGACGGACAGATCGATACCGCAGATTGCGGTAACCCCGAGGACGATGACGGTAAGCCTGAACATGGCTTTTTTCGAGAACAGCATTTTCGGTTCCAGACTGAGCACACTCTTACATTCGCTACGATTTGGCAGATTGGCCGCGAGCGGGATTTCACGCTCACTTGGTTTGCCATGCGGCCTCTAGGAACTAGAGCTTCAAGTGCAAAATTTTGTGCCAGTTGCTGCATCAAGGAAAAGTGTAGTGGCGGCCGGGGCTCATCATCTGAGCTGGGGCGCCAATCATTGCGAGGTTTCACCTCGTCAGGCACCCGGCTGACTGCTGCAGGATCGGCCGGTCTAATTTGTCACCTCGATTAGCGAATGCCGCTGACCGCTGTTGTGTCTCGACCGTCCCTGATCTTCACCCATTTGCCAGGATTGCGGGAATCCTGACGCTTGAGATATGTATATTCTGTTTCCGACCAATTTCTGATTTCACCACGCAAGTTGTCGAGAATGAAATCGCCTATTTCCGACCGCACCGTCAAAACAGCATGCCCGGATCCGTCCGGTTGAAGTACAACTGTGATCAGCAGATTGGAGACCGCGATCCCGCGCCTCATCAAAAGCTTGCGCTTCAGCAGAGCAAAGTCCTCGCAGTCGGCTGCGGTGGTAGGATAATTCCAAAATTCCTCGACGCCATAGATCTCGATATCCTCGATAGCCGGAATTGTATTGACGACCTGGTTGACCTCAACGAGGCTATTCCAGAGTTCCTCTGTGAGCTTCAGGCGTGCGCGATCTGCAGCGTTAGGCTGGCATTCTTCGGGATATCTTTTACAAAATTCGAAGTGGCCGATCGGTTGCGACGTCGCCCCGGCGACAGGCATGGAATCCCATGTTGCCGCTTCCGGTTTCCAAGCGGCGCCTGTCGAAATGATCGTTATGGCGAGAATTGCGAGCAAAAATCTGGAGGTCATAAGTCGTCCCTGTGTCTTGGGACGAGTTATGCGGATCGAACACGATCATCACGCAAAGAAATTCAGTGCAATTTTATCGGCCTGTGTCGAATTAAGGCACTTTTTTATGAGATCGCCAGCTTGTGAACGACAGATAGGCCTCTATGCCGATCCAGCCCCCAAGGCCGATGGATGAGACGATGCCCGCGATGGCCTCGAAGGAGTCATGTCCTATGCCCCAGCAAACGACGGCAAAAACAACCTTGACGAACACAAATCCCACCAGCGAAAACGCAGCGATCATGCCAAGTTTTTTTGCGATACGTGCGACTGAACCGATCATTTCTCGACTCTAGAGGCTATGGTCACATACGGGGAAATCAATTCTTATTGTCTGCGTCCTCCATCGTGCGGCGGTGCGTGTGCACCAGCTTCAGGCAATCTCAGACAGGTTGAGTGTGACGTGTGATGATGTCGCGGCTCGGAAAATCGATTCGGATTTTGTGTGTGGCACTGCTGTTGGCAGTCGCCATTGCGGGTCCGCATGGATCAGTCGCACGGAATGTCATTTCCGGGGCGACGATATCCAGAACCGTCCATCAAGGGACTGTGTCTGCTGGTGCCCACGCGAAATGCCAGCATCTGGTCGAGCATTCTCACGAGCTTCTGGCTTGCCTGCAGGAAAGCGCTGCAATTTCGGAACGAATGCTCTCTGCCTACAGAGTTTCACCAAATCGGTTCCGTGTCTTTGCAGGCATTGATCCCCTTGATCCTCCTCCCCGAGCCTGATCTTACCGTTAATACCGCCCGGAGATCGTAACCAGGTGTCTGCTGCGTTGGACTATGTCCAACACGCGGCTTGAGAGCGGCTCTCATCGACTAAGGGATCGAGCACTGTCCAATCACGCCTGAATGCGATGGCAGCACAGCGATCGGTGGAGGATCCCGGCGTAGCTCCGGTTGATCCTCATGGAGATTAGTAAATGTGGAAGATTGCATGCTCCGGAGCGTGGTGTGTCTTGGTGTGCTTGGTTGCTGTCTACGCTGGTTTCCAGTGGGCCCCAGCGCCCAAACAGGTTGAGACGCAGTCTCCCGGGCTAACCGAACATGAGGTGGTCAAATCGGCGATGGTGACCGTCCCGATTATTCGGGAGAGAAAGGTCGACGGTTACGTCGTTGCAGAAGTGACGTTGACCGCAAATGACGAGGCACTGCGTGCTAGTCCCAGCCCGGAGGCAGAACTGACGGACGAATTGATCGCGACACTGGTGTCCGGACCGGTGCTCACAGACCCCGAATTCGCCGCCGATGCCTTAAGGTTAGATCTGGTGGCGCGGATGAACAAGCGGATTGGTCTGCAAGCCTACTATAAAACTCTGATCACCAAGCTCGATTACCTGACTGCAGCAGATCTGGAGCGGATGCGCACCTCCGGAGCAAACCCAATGAAGGTAACCCCCCTGGTTGATAAATCTCTGCTCGATGTTGTGCCTGGTCCCGTGCCCAAAGATGAGTAGATGATTAGGTGGGAGGAGCGTTTAGCCTTTCCTGGGGCTGCCCCTTGTAGCTCTAGTTACTTGAGGTCCTATATTTGTACCGGTGGCTAAGGGTTTGTTCGATGCGGCGTCGTGCGGTCGTGCCCCCCTTCCTGTATTGCCGGCTGCCGTGGTGCGCTCGGCACCTTATTGGTGATGTCGGCACGGTTTCATTGAAAGCGCGAAGAGTGACGAAATGAATTGGTTTCAGAATTTGAATCAGCGAGCACTTCTGATCGCGCGGAATGCCTGCCTTGGAGCCCTTATAGCTATCCCCCTATCCGGATGTGTTTCAGACATGGGGCTAGACGACCTGTCCAGCATGGCCCCCGAACTGTCGAGCAAGATGCTGGCAGAGATGTCAAAGAAGGGGATGGCAGCAGAAAGCCCCGTCCTGATCAGGATCTTCAAGCAGGAAAGCGAGCTCGAGGTCTGGAAGATCGACCGAAGTGGGCGCTACGCGTTGCTCAAGACATATCCGATGTGCAGGTGGTCCGGGAAGCTAGGTCCCAAGGTCAAGGAAGGTGACCGCCAAGCGCCAGAGGGATTTTACCACGTTTCAAAAGGCATGCTGAATCCTAAATCGCAGTACTATGTATCTTTCAACCTGGGCTATCCAAACAGGCTTGAGACGGCACTCGGCTATACCGGCGAGGCGCTGATGGTCCACGGTGCTTGCTCCTCTTCCGGTTGCTTTGCGCTGACAGACCAGGGCGTTGGTGAGATATATGCAATCGTCGCCAAGGCACTTTCATCGGGACAGGAGCGGTTCCAGGTTCAGGCCTATCCTTTCCGGATGACGACGGAAAACATGGCGCTGCACAAAGACAATCAAAACCTGTCGTTCTGGCGGACTCTGAAGGAGGGATACGACTATTTCGAACTGACCCGTCAGCAACCAAAAGTCTCGGTGTGTGGTCGCCGCTACATGTTCAACAAAGAGTTCGTGGGCGGAGAGCCCCTTGACCCACTGGAGGCTTGCCCCGCAAGCGCCGCTTCTCCTGATCCTGCTCTGATAGCCCGCATGGCCGAAGAAACCCAAAGGCTTGAGGCTGCGCTTCAACAGGCCGGCGGCTCCACGGTGTCGTCCTATGTGGATGGCGGGATGCATCCAAGTTTCCGCGCACTCCTTAAGAAAGAGGGTCCGGCCCGACTTGCGGCTCGCATCTCGGGCACAAAATATCCGGTTAGCAGACCAGATGCGGCGCTGGCTGACCCCTTCGAGAAAAAGAAGGCCAGGTCCGGCGACGGGGTGACTACCCCAAGTGCGGGAGATTGAATTATGGCCCAGCCCGATGAGCGGATTAAGAAGATACGACGCAATAACTGGATTGTGTTGGCAGTGCTCACGATTTTTGTTGTGGCGGTGTTTTTCTTGAGCTTCTCGCATATTGGTCGAGAGGCAAGGCCTGAACCCAACGGAACCGTAACCTCCCCAGCCGTTGATGGGTAACGACGATCTTGCTTGAGGAGAATACAATGCGGACCAACATCCTGATTATAGGGGCGGGGCAAGCCGGGCTCGCTGCGGCATACGCCTTGAAGAGGCAGGGCCTGAGCTTCTTGATTGTTGATGCTGGCACAAAAATCGGCGACAGCTGGCGCAACAGATATGACAGCCTCACACTTTTTACACCTCGCTGCATCAGCGCGCTCTCGGGTATGCCCCTGGTTGGTGATGCAAATGGCTATGCTGGAAAGGATGAGTTTGCTGACTATCTGCGGCGGTATGCTTCCTTCCATAAAATTCCGGTCAGCAGTTCGAAGAAGGTCGTCCGACTTGAGAAGGCAGGCAGTCTCTTTGTGGCGTCAACGCAAGACGGCAATCGTCTCACAAGTCATATTGTCATCGTTGCCACGGGGGCATTTTCAACACCGCGAATTCCTGGATTGTCGAAATTGCTACCTGCTGACATTCAGCAGATGCACGTAACCGAGTTCCGCAATCCGGGCTCGGTGGCGGAAGGCCCTGTTCTTGTAGTCGGAGATGGCGCGAGTGGCAGGGACGTGGCAATCGCGATGGCTGGGTTTCAAAAGGTGCTGCTTGCACGCGGGCGAAAGCGCAGACTTTTACCGGAGAAGGTCCTCGGACGCAGTTTGTGGGTATGGCTGGGGCAGCTCGGCCTTCTCCAGGCATCCGCGCAGGGGATCATCGGACGAAGGATGAGGCGTGAGGATCCATTCCCTGTTCGCGGCAATGACGATGCTTCACTCAGGCGGTCGGGGGTAATCCTGAAGCCGAGACTGGCTGCGATCCATGATCGCAGGGTAAGTTTCGCCGACGGATCGAGCGAGAACATCAGATCCATAGTTTGGGCGACAGGCTATGCCGATGAGCTCCCTTGGATTGAAGTCGAAGGTGCGGTGGATGCTCGGGCTGCCCCAATTCACTCCAACGGGATTTCGCCTGTTGACGGTCTCTACTATGTAGGACGTCCATGGCAGCGGAACCGTGCCTCTGGCCTGATCGCGGGTGTGGCTGACGATGCGGCCTTCATCGTTGAGCATATCCGTCAACGGTGCCTGCGAAGCCTCTAGTCTCAGGTTTCTACAACATTATGACCGATGACCTGCAGGCCGTCTTCGCAACCGTCCTCTGGCGTTTCGATCTCCAGAGTGCTGTGGTCGATACCGTGCCTGTCCCGCAGGATTTTTCGCACTGCGGCTTTCACTTCAGCAGCACTGCGCAGAGATAAATCCGTCACAACGAGATGCGCTTGCAATGCCTTGTGATCTTCATCGATCCGCCACACATGGACATGGTGCACCTCCTGGACGCCTTCGACGGAACGCATGTCTGAAACAAGTTCGTTCACATTTACGTCCTCAGGCGCCGCCATCATCAGGATCCGGATCGATCCTCCGATCTCAGCGAAGGCCTGCCAGAGTATGTAGGCTGCGATCATGAGGGTGACCGCTGGGTCAATCCATGTCCAGCCGTATATCAGCACAAGCGTGCCGGCGATGATAACACCCACCGATCCAAGGGCGTCCGACACATTGTGCAAGAAAGCGGCCCGGATATTCATGCTGGTTTTTGAAAGGGTGTAGGTGAGCATGGCTGTGGTCAAATCGATGACGAGCGCGATGCCTGCGACGATCACGACCGTCCACCCTTCGATCGGCGCAGGTGTGATGAACCGCATGACCGCTTCATACACGAGATAGAGACCAATGACGATCAAAGTCGTGTAGTTGATCAGCGATGCGACGATTTCGGCGCGAACATAGCCGAACGTCATCTTTTCGTCAGAAGGACGGCGCGCGATCCGACGTGCACCATACGCAATCACAAGTGATGCAGCGTCACTGAAGTTGTGGAGCGCATCCGCGATCAGGGAAAGACTGCCGGAGAAGATGCCGCCGACAATCTGCGCAAAAGTAAGGAGCACGTTGACGAGAATTGCTCCCCCTATACGCTTGTCTCCTGCATCTGCTTCATGATCGTGGTGATGTCCGCTCATGAATTCCGGTCCGGTCTCCGAAGTCAGGATCCTGCCTTGCTGGCATCGATTTCAGCTTTCAGCATAGTGAAAAGACCTTGCGGGCTGATCTCTGTGAGAGGCTTTTCGTTCACGAAAAATGTCGGGGTCTGTTTCACATTGTTGGCCTGAACATCGGCCATATCCTGGGCGAGAATATTGTCGATCGCTGGGGAGGCCGCATCCTTCTTTCCCTGCTCGACATCAAGTCCGGCCATCGCCGCGATCTGCCATGCCTTTTCTAGATCTGGTTTGCCATGATCGGCCCAGACAGGCTGCTGTTCCAGTATCGCTTCTAGGACCGGTTCAAACAGGTTTTGTTTGCGCGCGGCCTCCAATATGCGCACTGCATCATCGGAACCTTCGTGGAATACGGTGTATCGCAGGACAAGTCGCACGTCATTTCCGGTCTGCGTCATCATCTGCTTCACGAGCGGATAAAAGGCCCGGCATGCCTCACAAGACGGATCAAAAAATTCGACAATTGTCACAGGCGCCGAAACCGGCCCCATGACCGGCGAGTGCATTCTGACGAGGGTATTGTTCCCCGGCATTGTAGAGGGCGCTGGCTCCGCGTCTGGCGTAAGCCCATCATAGAGGGCCGCGCCTCCTGCGAAAACGGCAATCGCGGCCGAAGCCGAAGCGATAACGAAAGTGCGTCTGTTCATGCTGGTGTTCTCCGGCGCACGATTAGAAGTAGGACGATGATGACAGTAAATGCACCAAGCGACAGGAGCGGAATGGGCAGGGTTCCAAAGAGGAGCATACCCGCGCCCGAGCAGGATGGCCCCTGGCCGCAAGGCTTGATGGCCGTGGGGATGATGTTGAAATAAAGAAGGTTGTGAAATGCCGCGATCGACCATCCCGCCGCTGCCAGCGGAACGGCATAGATCCAGGCACGGGCATCAGAGCGGAAAGCGGCGACTGCGAGCAGCACTGCCAGTGGAAACATGAAGGCTCGTTGGTGCCAACAGAGATCGCATGGCGCTTGCCCCATGACCTCACCGATAAACAGTGCGCCCAACGTCGAACCCATGGCAATTATCCACGCGCTGAAGATCGCAAGCCATGCGCCGTCGTTAGTTTTCACCACTTCTCTGCCATTCCTGTCGCTCGTTGATGCTCGTCACTATGAAACCTCTAGTAGCTTGAGGGTCAAGGGCGCTTTCTGTCCGACTGGAATTTCCGTTTCTGTCTGATGTGGATGACAGCGAATCGACTGAGGAGAATTTCGATTTTCTTCGCCACTTGCCTTGAACCTCAAGTTACTAGAGGGATTAGGAGTACTCCAAGGGGTTTTTCAGGTGAATGTCGGCAGGGAATTAAATGAAAGCTCTCAGAGCGTTTCGACTTGTGGCGTGGTGTGTGGTTGCGATCTGCACATTGCTACTGATTATAGGTTATTTGCTGCAGTCGGGTGGCGGCAAACGTTTTGGTGAGCCAGACACGTCCTCTACCCCTGCGATCGGTCGCCCATTTGAGTTGGTTTCGCACCGGGGCCAAGTGATCGACAACGCTGTCCTCAAGGGAAAGCCGTATTTGGCGTTTTTTGGCTTTACGCACTGCCCAGACATCTGCCCCACAACGTTGTTCGAGCTGAGTGACCTGATGAATGAACTCGGGCCCGCTGCGAGCGGTTTCAACGTTGTATTCATCAGCGTTGACCCCGAGAGAGATACTCAGCAGTTGCTGAACGAGTACATGACATCCTTCGACCGCAGAATCCTTGCCCTTCGGGGAACGCCGGAGCAAACAGCGACGGCTGTCAAAGCTTTCTCCGCCTACGCACGCAAGGTTCCGACCGAAGATGGAAGCTACACAATGGACCATACGGCTGGCGTGTACATGATGGACGCCAATGGTAGCTTCAAAGGAACGCTCGACATGCATGAATCCCGCGAGGTTCGCATGAAGAAAATCCGCAATCTGATGACCGGCTCGTAAGCCGGAACGTCAACCTTCGAGAGGAAATACATTGCAGTCTGGGAAATTGACACGACGAGGCTTCGTTATCGGGGGGGCTGGGGCAGCGGCGGCTGTATTGACTGGCTGCTCGACAACGACCGCAGAGACGACACAGTCTGAAATCGTACCCATCGCCCATCCGGTTCTGGAAACCACCTATGGACCAATTCCAAACGAACAGTTCCCGCTGCCTGCTATACCCTACCAGAAGATCGACAAGCGCTACTACCGCCAGATGGTGAGTGATCCGACCGGGGAGCGGCCAGGCACATTGGTCGTGGATACGGCCAATTACTTTCTCTACCTGACTTATGAGGGCGGACAGGCGATGCGATACGGGGTCGGTCTCGGCCGGCAGGGGTTCGAATGGTCGGGCAAGGGGGTCATCCAGTACAAACGCCAGTGGCCACGCTGGACGCCACCTGACGAGATGGTCGCTCGACAGCCAGAACTTGCGCCCTACAGCATTGCCAATGGCGGTATGCCTCCTAGCCTCAAGAATCCATTGGGCGCGCGCGCGCTCTACATTTTCCAGAATGGCGAGGACACGCTTTATCGCATCCATGGGTCGCCGGAATGGTGGACGATCGGCAAGTCGGTATCCTCAGGGTGTGTCCGGATGATCAATCAGGACGTGGTCGACTTGTATGGTCGAGTGCCAGGCAAAACCCCCATCGTCGTTACCAGCCTGCCTCGCTTCTCTGAGGCTTAGGCGGAGAAAACCGTGAAGTCTCCCCACCGACAGTTCAGCGGCTTGAAGTCGTGAGGTCAGGCATGCGAGGCCTGTGCCATGTCGGAGCTGACTCCGGTTATCCGCATTCCCCTGGCGCTGTCATGTAGAGGCTGTCGGAAAACAACGGCAGCCTCAGCTCGTGCGCGGGCTATGCCAAACTGAACCAGATGTCCGATGGTCGTGCACTCACCAGGCAGGCCATGCGAAGGAAAACATCCGATAGATCGTGTAGATCGTACACAAAAAGAGTTTCTGTTTGTACCCTGCGATTTGATTTGGTGAAGCGATATGGACGGTTTGTCTGATCTAGTACGAGAATACGGGACATGGATCTACATCCTGCTTTTTGCGTACTGCATGCTGAAAAGCGGTAGTCTCCCATTGTTCGCGGGCTATGCGGCTCAAACACAAGCTTTGGACTTGTCCCTTGTTTTAGCGTTGACCTTTGCCGGCGGCTATCTCGGGGACGAAGCACGGTTCTTTATCGCGAGACGATACGGGGATGCGTGGTTAACGAGGTGGCCTTTTGCCGAAAAGGCCTATGCGGCCGCGAAAATCCTAGTTGCAAAGTACGGCTGGGCCTACATCTTTCTTTACAGATATCCCAAGGGTATGCGGACCATCGGCGCGCTTCCGGTTGGTCTCGGATCAATGTCATGGGCAAAGTTTACAGTTCTGAATGCAGCATCCGCAATAGTTTGGACCGCCTGCCTGGTTTTGGCGGGCTTCGTTTTCGGCGCACAGATAGAGGAGGCGGTGGAAACCGGCTGGGGCTTTGCAAGTATTGTCTTACTTGCCGCATGCTCCTCCTGTCGGTCTTCGCATGGTGGCGGATAAATCGGATAGCTGTCCGAATCCCGAAAATTGGAGAACAATCCAATTGAAGTCATCAGCAGTTTCATGCCTGGTCACCATGGAAAGGCAGAGAACAGCGCATGTATACCGCAAAGCCTGACACGCACCCGGACCGACCTATCCCCAGCCCTTTCAAACTGTTACGCCGATCTACGGCGCAGGTCGACATACTCAAATCCAGTGACTTGCGGCATATAGGGGGAGCTTTCAGGTGATGCTGGAAATCGGACTTTTCTGTCCGACTCCCTGTCCAGTTCTCCAGCCCCGCAGCGCTTTTCTTGTCTGCAATGAGCTGGCACCAAAGGCGTTCGAAGACTAAACCACCGGATAGCAACGGCGGCCATTGTTCTCGGACCTGGCTAGCTTCGTCGGCCTGAAATGAAAACTGAAAGCGCTCCGTTGACCCTCCGTGACACCCTCGAAAATCATCAGGTCCAGATCTATTTTGGCGCAGTTATCCTTGGCGCTCTGGCGGCTCTCTCGATCTCTGGAACAACCGCACTTGAGATCGGCATAAATCCGTCGCTAGCGTTCATGTTGTTTGTGACCTTCCTTCAGGTTCCGCTTGCCGAACTTCGGATGGCCCTCGCGCAATTCCGCTTCCTTGGCGTCCTGCTGCTGGCGAATTTTGTCGTCATGCCTATGCTGGTGGGAGTTCTCGTCCCGTTTCTTCCACCTGATCCGATGATACGGCTTGGCGTATTGCTGGTCCTTCTCGCCCCATGCATCGACTATGTCGTTACGTTCTCGCATCTTGGCCGCGCCGACGCCCGTCTCCTGCTGGCAGCAACACCCGCGCTCTTGATCGTCCAAATGCTACTGTTGCCCGTCTATTTGAGCGTTTTCCTCGGTCCCGAGGCTGCGTCTCTTATCAAAGCCGGACCATTTTTCCACGCGTTCGTCTGGCTGATAGCAGTCCCGCTTGTCTTCGCCGTCCTCATCCAGTTCTCGGCCGGCCGAAGTGTGGCAGGGCAGCGTGCGTCGGCGGTTTTGGGGCTGCTTCCGGTTCCTGCGACAGCGTTCGTACTCTTCGTCGTGGTTGCTGCCGTCGTACCGCAACTCGGCCCCGCACTCGATGCCACTTTCCGTGTTGTGCCAATATACGTGGCATACGCGGTTGCTGCGCCCTTGGCGGGGTGGGGTATGAGTAAGTTGTTCCGGCTTGATGCGCCAGCGGGCCGTGCCGTCGCATTCAGTGCCGCCACGCGCAACTCTCTGGTCGTCCTGCCGCTGGCTTTCGCTGTCCCGGGTGCTGTACCGATCCTTCCGGCAATAATTGTCACGCAGACACTGATCGAACTGCTGAGCCAGTTGGCTTACATTCGTCTGGCACCAAAGTTTGGGTCGAACAAGGCTGCCTGAAGAATGTAAGCCGCCTTGTGCCGGGCCGGGATGGCGCCTTCGTCTAATTCGCGCAGGAAGCGGAGGGGGCTGTCTGTTCGTGCACTCAGCTGACCCCTAACGACGGCCTTATCGAGGCCTTGGTTCGCTTAGGCGCTCCGACTCGCAAACGGCGATCAGAGAGCGAGACGATGCCACCAGCCATCATCACGATGGCACCGGACCAGATACAGAGGATCCAGGGCTTCCACCAGACACGTACGACAATGCCCCCGGCGGCCATTGGGTCACCCAGCGAGATGTAGAGCTGGCTGAAGCCGAAGGTGACGATGCCGGCTTCCGTCGTCGGCATCTGGCGGGCCGTGTAGAGCCGCTTCGACGACCAGACATCGGCCACCTCGACACCATCTTCGCGGATGGTGAAATGCCCCTGGTCTTCGCTATAGGGGTCAGAACAAGAGCAGGCCGAAATCGTACGCTAAGGTCGAACGAAACCGGAACGATACCGTAGATCGGATGTGCAACATCCGATCTCTGTGGATTGCCACCGACATGCGCCAATTTTGATTTCTCTGTCCGGCCCGACTCGACAACGCTTCACACAGGTTGGTCGTTGATGGAGTCGGGCGATGGCAAAGCGCAAACTTCTCAAAGATCAAGATCGCCGGAAGCTTTTCGATATCCCAGTCGACGAGGACAGCTTCATCCGCCACTATTTGTTGTCATCGGCGGATCGCCTGGAGATTGAACTGCGGAGACGTAATCACAATCGTCTAGGCTTTGCCATCCAGCTATGTCTGATGCGATACCCGGGTCGAGTGCTTGGAGCAGAAGAAACTCCGCCTCGCGCCATGCTGAAGTATGTTGCTGATCAGATCGGCGCCGCTCCAGGCGAATTTGCCCTCTATGCACGTCGTGAAGAAACCCGTCGGGATCACATGGCGCGGCTAATGGTGTATCTGGATACGAGAAGCGCGACGCTGCAAGATCGTCGCGCCGCGCTATTGGCGGCAATTCAAGCGGCGACCATGTCCGACGACGGTGCTGCGATAGCCAGTTCGACTGTCGCCGCGTTTCGCGAACGCGGCGCTCTTCTGCCGGCGATCGACACGATCGAACGCATCGGCCTTGCCGGCCGTGCCATAGCCCGGCGGCGAGCAGAAAGAACCCTGATTGAAGACAT
>NZ_QLNF01000013.1:0-16375 GCF_003261015.1 Agrobacterium sp. MS2
TCCCCACCCCACGCCACCACCTCACAATGCCCCCGCAACGAAACACCGCAGCGCGGAAGGCACATC
Source organism: Agrobacterium sp. MS2 (assembly GCF_003261015.1). Taxonomy (NCBI): domain Bacteria; kingdom Pseudomonadati; phylum Pseudomonadota; class Alphaproteobacteria; order Hyphomicrobiales; family Rhizobiaceae; genus Agrobacterium; species Agrobacterium sp. MS2. The sequence continues at coordinate 67 of NZ_QLNF01000013.1, forward strand.
ATGACCGAACAGACGGCGAGACTTCAGCTTCCCTATATCCTCCCCTCGCAGGCGCAGAAACACGTCACCCACAACGAGGCGCTGCAACGGCTCGACGCGATCGTGCAGCTGGTCGTCAAGGCTGTGGTTGCCGCACCGCCCGAAAACGCCGCCGAGGGAGATTGTTTCCTCCTCTCCGCCGACGCTACCGGCGATTGGGCCGGCAAGGGCGGCAGGCTCGCCTTCCGGCAGGATGGCGCGTGGCTCTCGATCACACCGCAGCCCGGCTGGACGGCATGGTTTGCGGCCGAAAGCAGATATCGCGTCCTGCGCGACGGCGGCTGGCGTGACCTGCCACTGCCGGCCACCGGCCGGCTGGAAAGCATGGGAATCGGCACGGAGGCCGACGCCGTCAACCGGCTGGCGCTCGCCTCCCCCGCCAGCCTTTTCACCCACGCGCAGGATGACGGCAGCCACCGCATGACGATCAACAAGGCGGGCCGGGCCGATACAGCCTCATTGCTGTTCCAATCCGGCTGGAGCGGCCGCGCAGAGATGGGCCTGGCGGGGAATGACGGGTTTTCGATCAAGGCCAGCACGGACGGCGCCTCATGGCACACCGCCATAGTCTGCAGCGGCGATGGTCGCGTCTCGATGCCCAACCGCCCGCTCGCCGTCGCTGGCCTGCCGGCGGGCACGACGAAGCCGGCCAATGGCTCTGCCGCCGGTTTTTCCGTGCTCTCCCTCGCTGAGGGCGGCTTTGCGCTCGGTGATGCGGCAAGTGATGGTGGGCGCGACCTGGTGGTGCCAGCGAAAGGCCTCTATCTGGCCATATTGACGCTTGCTGTGGTCTCGTCTTCCGGCCACCGGGTCACGCTGTTGATCAACGGCACGGCGGCCGATTTCGACATCGCGGGCAATGTGTCAGACTCAGGCGCGTCGCAGTCGGCAACCGCCTTCCTTCGCCTCGATGCCGGCGACCGCCTGCGGCTGCACCATGAGGGAACGGTGGAATTGACCCAGGGCAACGGCAAAACCTGCCTTTCGCTTGCGTGGATCTGATCTGGACAACCGATGAGAGAGAAAAATTGCGATTTTTGGAAAAATTTTTCCCCGACAAAATAAGGCGACTCGAACAAATCAGGCGAAACCGTTCAAATTCTTAATAAATTGTCACGAGCTGCTTAGGCAATTTTTAAAGGTACGGGGCTAAAGTTCCCGTCATATGGTCTTGAGTTTGTATAGAGTGTCCAATGACCGAAATGATACGCCCACGAGTTAAATATGTCATCGGCCCCGATGGCAGCCCTCTGACGATTGCGGATCTTCCGCCTGCCAATACCCGGCGCTGGGTCATTCGCAGAAAGGCAGAGGTTGTTGCCGCCGTGCGCGGTGGACTGTTGAGCCTCGAAGAGGCCTGCGAGCGTTATACGCTCACCGTTGAAGAATTCCTGTCCTGGCAGTCCTCGATTGCCGATCATGGCCTTGCCGGCCTGCGCACCACGCGCATTCAGCAATACCGCCACTGAGAAAGTGCGCCGGCGCGCCAAAGGCGCCCAACGCCGGATTTTCAAAACGCCCCGTCAGTTTATCGACGGGGCTTTCGGTTTGATTTCGGATTTTTCATTCAGAACCATGCCTGCTGACGGTGAGAGATTGTCACCGGTTTGTGTCCGCTGCGTTCGCTATCCCGCTGTTTCAATTCGGGCGCAAGCCGCTACAGTGGAGATACGAACAGCAATGGGAAGGCAGAGATAATGGATATCAAGACAACCGAAACCGGATCGCGCGGCGAATATCTCGCAACCGTCGACGGCCATACGGCGGAAATGACCTATTCCCGCACCTCCCCTTCCCTCATTATCATCGATCATACCGGCGTGCCCGATGCGCTTCGCGGCAAAGGCGTCGGCCAGGCACTTGCCGCCCACGCCATCGATGAAGCCCGCAAGGGCGGCTGGAAGATCATTCCGCTCTGCCCCTTCTTCAAGGCCCAGACCCTGCGCCATCCAGACTGGGCCGATGTTATCCAGGGCTAAGCGCGCTTTATCATCTGTCTGAGGGCAGAAGTCGCAAGCGTCGCTGCATACTTCTTCTCCCCGCCGGGGAGAAGGTGGCCCGAAGGGTCGGATGAGGGGGCTGCGCCTGCCGCGGACTTTTCCCCGGCGGGGAGAAAAAACAAGCGGCTTACGCTTAATCGCTCACAGCCGTTCCAAATATCGCGTCATTTCATAAATGCGTGTCACGCCACCTTCAAAGGCGGGGTCCCGGCATGCATGCTCCGGCGGACCTCTTCCCGGAATTCGAGCGTATCCTTTGCGCCGTGCACGGCCACGGCATGCTGCACGGCCGCCTCCATCAGCTCCTCCTGGGAATCGGCCGAAATGGCAACGGTGCATCTGCTGTCACTGGGAAATTCACGGCAATCGATATATTGGCGGGCCATTTTTTCCTCCCTGCAATGGCCGCCCGCACCCGCACGGGTGCGTGCGCGTAAAAGCCTCCGGCTCACGGTCGGAACCCCTGTAAAATACGCCTTTCCGCATGTCCGGACAATCGAAATCGGGGCGGCCGCCCCGTCGTGGCGCGCTGGCGAAGCATCAAGACAAAAGGCCGCCCTGATGGAGCGGCCTTTCGAAAAAAAGCATGTCGTCCCGTCATTGAAAGCCGCCTCCTGATCCACCGGCAGCCGTCAATGAGGACGAGGTTCGTCAGTTCTGCGCCACCTGTCAGGCGCGGGCGCGGATGGCTCCGTCGCGGTTTTCCAGTGCGGCGGCCTTTTCATATTCGGCCTGCACCTCTTCCAGCGATGCCTCGGCGGCCTCCTGCTGGGCCTTCAGTTCCCGGATGGAAACCTGAAGATTATCCGCCCGCTGGCGCGCGGCCTTGGCGAAGGTCGGATAGGCGAAATGCGTCGGATCGGTAATGCCCGACTTGCTCTCTTCCAGAGAGATCTGATGCACCAGTTCCTTTGCCATCCGCTCGAATTCGGACATCATCTGCTGCAGCTGGTTAAGCTGCCTGCGTTTTTCATTGACCTGAAATTCCTTCAGGCGAACCAGGCTGTCACGCGACTTCATACGCAATACTCCATGGATAGCGAGACCCGGATCAAAAAGGGCACTATGCCCCCTCGACCGGCCCGTTTAACCCGCCCTTTCAACCGGCCGGGTTAACCCGTTGTGCCGGAATGATTCCCGAAAGTTACCCGGCGTTAATAAAAAACCGCCGCCGTTAACCTTTCGTTTACGGGCATCGTTAATGATAAACACGATCATTTAAGGGTCGGTAAATGCCAGGTCCAAAAAAATGGGCCAGACGATGTAAGAGTCGATTGAATCACTTAGCGGGAAATCCTCACGTTAAGCTTCAATTTTGGCGATGGTGGATTCACGTGCAAAAACAGCGAAATGCCTAGTTTGCTTAATAAATTCGATACACCTTGCCAAAGGCAATTAGAATTTGTTAACCATTTGGTGGCAGCCTGCAAATCAGGCAACGTCTGGATCCGCATCGCGCGAGGCAATGTTTTACCGGTTCGCGGGCGGCAAAGGGGATAATTATGCGGGTTCTACTGATTGAAGACGACAGCGCGACAGCGCAGAGCATTGAACTGATGCTGAAGTCGGAAAGCTTTAACGTTTACACGACCGACCTCGGTGAGGAAGGCGTGGACCTTGGCAAGCTTTACGACTACGACATTATTCTTCTCGACCTTAACCTCCCCGACATGTCGGGTTACGAGGTGCTGAGAACGCTTCGGCTTTCCAAGGTCAAGACGCCGATCCTCATCCTGTCCGGCATGGCCGGCATTGAGGACAAGGTTCGCGGCCTCGGCTTTGGCGCAGACGATTACATGACGAAGCCGTTCCACAAGGACGAGCTTGTTGCCCGCATTCACGCAATCGTCCGCCGTTCCAAGGGCCATGCGCAGTCGGTCATCTCCACCGGCGAGCTGATCGTCAATCTCGATGCCAAGACGGTTGAAGTGGGCGGCCAGCGCGTTCACCTGACCGGCAAGGAATATCAGATGCTTGAGCTGCTTTCGCTGCGCAAGGGCACGACGCTGACCAAGGAAATGTTCCTGAACCACCTTTATGGCGGCATGGACGAGCCGGAACTGAAGATCATCGACGTCTTCATCTGCAAGCTGCGCAAGAAGCTGGCAAACGCCGCCGGCGGCGCGAACTACATCGAAACCGTCTGGGGCCGCGGTTATGTTCTGCGCGAGCCGGATGGCTCGACGGAATATCTCGAAACCGCCTGATTCCTGCTCGAACAGGGCTGTTTTAAAAGACCCGCTGGAAACGGCGGGTTTTTTGTTGACTGCGGGTCGCGGCAGGTCGGCAACGGCGTCCCGCTCAGGCGGAGGCGCGAGAGGACAATAAATGACGGACACAATCCCCACCCTCGTGACAAATCGCCTTAACCTTCGCCCACCGCGACTGGACGATTTCTCGGCCTATCGTGATTTCATGGCGTCACCGCGCTCCACCGGCGTCGCCGGACCGCATGATCTCGCCGCCGCATGGGCCATGTTCTGTCAGGACAGGGCATTGTGGTCGTTCTTCGGTCACGGCGCGCTGATGATCGATCTCGCCGAGAGCGGCGAATGCATCGGTCAGGTCGGCATCAATCACGGCCCCCTCTATCCCGAGAAGGAACTGGGCTGGCTGCTTTACGACGGTCATGAAGGCAGGGGTTATGCTGCGGAAGCCGCAACGGCGCTGCGGGACTGGGCCTTCGATACGCTGAAGCTTCCAACCCTCGTCAGCTATGTCGGCGCAGGAAACCGCCAATCCGCCGCTGTTGCGGAGCGAATCGGCGGGCTGCTCGACCCTGTCGCGCCGCGCCCGCTGCCGTCCGATCTGGTCTATCGCCATGATGTGCGAAGGGATCGGCATGCAAGGACGTGATCGATAGAGCCGCATTTAAGCGGCCCGTCTTTATTTTAAAGCGTCACGCAGAAAGGTCGTGACTGCACCACGGATCTCCTGATGCAGTGCCGTCCTGTCTCTTCCGCCACCGCTGCGGCATATGAATGCTTCATCGGGCGATTCTTCCAGCAGGCGTTTTTCGCCATCTTCCTTGCATATCTGCATGAAACTCAAATGGGTGGCGTCCGGTATCACATGATAGGTGGTCGTCACCTTTGGCAGAAGAGCGGCGACACGGTCTGAATCGGCTTTGATCGCCGCAATCTCCGGCGTTTCCACGCCAGCGGCCATCACCAGAACCGGAACGTCCACCTGTCGCAACGTCTCAGGCAGAAAGCCCGCCGCCGGGCCCAGATCAAGCGAAACGACAGCGCGAATACGGTTATCATACCTGCTCATTGAGAGGCGCGGATCGGCCTTTCCATCATCAATAATTCCCACCTTGCTTAAGAGCCGGTTGGCTTTGCATTGCGGCGGCAGCGGCGTCACATCGCAACCTTCAAGAGCCAGATCGGCACTATATCTTGCGCCTGCGAGTTCCATCGCGGTCCAGCCGCCAAGCGAATGGCCGATGACTGCGATGCGCCGATTGTCGATGAGCCCGGCAAGCGCCTCATCTTTGAGGAGCGCTGTCAGGACCGTACTGATGGCGCGTGGCCTTTCCCAAAGTGCCACCACCTCGTTTCCCTTCTGCGCCTCGAAATCTTCGCCAGCATGATCGGGTGCGGCGACGACATAACCATCATGCACCAGTTCACCCGCAAGCCAGTTGAGGTTGCGCCAGCTGCCGCCGTAACCATGAGACAGCAGCACAAGCGGGTGAGAACCCGGGGCACGGGAGGCGTCCCGGAGAACATCAAGCCCGAAAAATATGGCGTTCTCGCCGACAGTCTCCGCTTTCCCGGAAGACGTGGTTGGATACCACATTGAAACTGCGAGAGTTTTTCCGCCTTGATCAGCCGGCAACTCAATCTGTTTGAAACCTATGGCCTCTTTGGCGGTCACGCTTGCGGTCAGCGCGAAAAGGAGCATTGCAGCTAGTGTCAGTATGCGCATGTTTGTCTCTCCGTTGGTCTGGACGGAGAAAAGATTGGCTTATCCGATTGCTATAGAGACCTTGAACGCGCTCGTCGTCGTGCTCGATCGTGATCGAGGCCGTCGCGGCAACGGCCAGGTTCACGTGACGGATCAGATCGCTGCAAGCTGCTGGAGATGGCCTGTCATGCCGACACCCTCCCCGCCCGAATTCACCGTATCGAAGTAGTCGTGCCAGCCGCTCTCGGCGGTTGCCTCCACTACCATGAGTCAAAGCCCTTTGTCCGTGCTTTGGACGTCGTGGAGTTAGGGTGTCCTGATCCGCTCGAAAAGCCGCACGGGGCTTTCCCGGAAGGTCGTCTCCCGGAAAGGGCGGAAGCCGAAGCGGGTGGCGATTGCGAGGGAGGGTACGTTGAGCGGATCGATCATGCACACGATCCGGTTCGATATGCCCTGCGTGTCGAACCAGCCAAGCGCGGCCTGCACGGCTTCGCTTGCCACGCCCTTGCCCGTCAAATCCCTGTCGATCTTCCACATGGCCTCCGGTGCGGTGTCGAAATCCGCGCCATGTCCGCGGCGCATATGGGCGAGACCCACCTCGCCAACGATTCGTCCCGTGGACAGTTCCTCGACCACGAAAGGCCCGAAACCGAAGACGGACCAATGGCCGATGAAACGCAAAAGCCGCGCGAAAGCGAGTTCGGGATCGAGCGGCGCTATTGAGTTCACCCCCGGAATGGGTTGAACGGCCGCGCTCCAGAAAGCGCAATAACGCGCTTCGTCCTCGATGGCGTGCGGCCGAAGACAAAGACGCGCGGTTTCGACACGAATCATGAGACCTCCCCTGGAAACGAAAAAGGGCCGGGCGCTGGCAAAACCGGCCCGACCCCTGATGGCATCACTGTCGCATTGAAACGATCACGCCGCGATCGTCTTTGCCGTGAAGACGATACGATCGTCATGCACCTTGTATTCCACCGTCATATTGGCCTCCTCGGCCAGAAGCAGCGTGTAATAGGGCTGAACGGAATGGGCGTCGACCGCCTCTTCCAGCCTGCCCTCGTAGATTTCCACGAACTTGCCCGGCACGCGCATCATCCGGCCCTTGACGGTGATTTCGAACTTGGCGTCGCCATCGGGGTTTTCAAGCAGCACATCCACATTGCCACCGCGCGGTATCGCGCCATAGGCCACGAGGAAGAGGTTGAGCAGAAGCTTGACGCGGTTCTTGGCAACGATGGCGCGCGGGCCGTTCCAGCTGACTTCCGCCTTCTTTTCGGCCTCTGCAAAATCCTTGGCGGCCTTTTCGGCCTCGCCGGTATCGATGGACGCGCCGGCGGAACCGGAAGCACCGAAAGCAAGGCGGGCGAACTTCAGCCGCACGGATGCGTTAAGGGCTGACGTGCGGATGAGATCGAGCGCATCGTCATCCGTGCCGCCCTCGTCCAGCAGTTCGAGGCCGTTATTGATGGCGCCGACAGGAGAAATCACATCATGGCACACACGGCTGCACAGAAGGGCCGCCAGATCGGGACCGGACAGCGTGATATTGAGTTTGCTGGTCATAAAATTCTCTCCTGCGCAAGGGAGGCGCGGACGGTGTGGAAATTGTTAAGCCATAATGACACCATATTTGGTAAACCGATTGTTAATAGGATGGTTTCAAAATGCCAAATGCCTTAACAGGCCACACTGGAGCCCCGTGTATCCATCAGGATGCGCGAAACATGCTGTAGAACTTTGACTCTGCGCGTCGGCCCTTTCGAAAAACCGATTCGGATTTTCGAACCGACGCGCTAACGAAACAGACGGACGGACATGACGATGCGCCTTAAGAAAACCCGCACCATTGCACGCCTCGGACTGGGAAAGATCGTCGCGCTCCTCGCGAGCCTGCTGATATGGGTCGCACCGGCCGCGGCCCAGAACAGCGATCAATATTCTTTCCAGGAAGTCGTGGATGCAGGCCACGGATTCTTCGGCGAAACCACCGGCGGCCTTGCCAAGGTGGTGGAGCGCGCCTTCCAGCAATACGGTCTTCCGAACGGTTACATTCTCGGCCAGGAGGGCTCCGGCGCCTTCGTTGCCGGCCTCACCTATGGCGAGGGCACGCTTTACACCAAGAATGCCGGCCAGCACCCCGTCTTCTGGCAGGGACCGTCGCTCGGCCTCGATTACGGCGGCCAGGGCACCCGCGCCATGATGCTGGTCTACAATCTGCCCTCGGTTGATTCGCTCTATCGCCGTTACGGCGGCGTCAGCGGCTCCGCTTTCATCGTCGCCGGCGTCGGCATGACCTATCTGAAAAGCAGCGAAGTCACGCTCGCCCCCATCCGCACCGGCATCGGCGCACGCCTCGGCATCAATGTCGGTTACCTGAAGCTCACCCAGCAGCCGACCTGGAACCCCTTCTGATAAGACGGGTTGATAGGACGAGACGGTGCGGCGGATTTCTTCTCCCCGCGGGGGAGAAGGTGGCCCGAAGGGTCGGATGAGCGGGCAACCCTGCCGTATCTCGTAACCCTCGCCCCCTCATACCGCTGCCGCGGACTTCTCCCCCTCGGGGAGAAGAAACAAGCGGCAAGGTCCCGCCCACGAATTGCCAAAGGGAAACCCCTCCCCACGGTTGCAATAATAGCGTAACGTGTTTTCGCGCCCCTCTTTCCGAATGCGCGCGTATCTGAGTTTCGGAGACTGTAAAGCGTGATCGAATATGCCATTCTCTTCGGATTGGGTTTTCTCACCGCAACCCTGCTGGCCCTGTTGATCGCACCTGCGATCCACCGCCGCATCGTCGCTTATACGGAAAACCGCATACGCGCGACAATGCCCATCAGCCCGCAGGAAGTCCGCGCCCAGAAGGACATGGCGCGCGCGCTCTACGCCGCCGAAAACGCCAAGGTCCGCCAGGAACTGGAAACGGAGCGGGAAAAGAACACCTCGCTCCGCCTCGCCAACGAGGCCGCTTCCAGCGATGCCTATCGCCTCGGCGAGCAGAACCGCAGCTTTTCCCTGAAGATCGAAGAGCTGACGCTGGAGATCGGCGAATTGCGCGCCGCACTTGACGCCAGCGAAGAGCGCGCCGGCATCATCCAGGCCAACCTCCTGCAGCAGGAGCAGGCTGCCAATGAGCGCGCCAGCCAGATGTCCGATCTCACCGCCCGCCTCACCAACCTGACGCGCGAACTTGATGATTCGAAAATCCTCGCCGCCACCCGCGATCTCGAAGCCGAACAGGCCAAACAAAGCGCCACACGCTTCCGAAAGGAAGGCGAGACCGTCACCCGCGAGCTTCAGGATATCGCCAGCCGCAACCGGGAAGCGATGGAAGCCGTGGCGCGCGAAAGCCGCAAGGTAACGAGGCTTGAGGAGCAACTGGCCAGCACCATCGCCAAAAACGCCGACCTCGACACGATGCTGACCCTGCGCAACCAGGAGGTCGCGCGCCTCAAGGAACAGTTGGCCGCAACCGGCGGCCGCAGCAACGACATGATCATCCGCCTGCCGAATCCCGCCGTTCCCGCCGAAAAGCCGGTTGAGCGGCAGCAAGCCGCAGCGCCGGCCCATGCCGCCACACTCGAAACCGCGCCCGCCATCGAGACGGACGCACAACAGACGGCAGCCCCAGAGGATGCCGCCCCCGCCTTCCCGCAGGAGGAGCCGGGCGCATCGGCTCCGGAAGGTCTGGAACAGGAAATCGAGGATATCCGCAATCAGGGCACAGCGCTCACTGAGCGCCTGTTGAATGTACGCGGCACCGGCAATGACGAGCCCATCCGCCGCGAAATCGCGAGGATCGCCGCCGAGATGATCGCGCTGACAGCCGCGCAGGAGGGTGAGGCATCGCCTATTCCGGGGCTGCTGGCCAAGGCGTCTGGTTCATCGGGGCGGGAGAGCCTTGCGAAGCGGGCGAAGGTGGTGATGGAGAAGCGGAAGCGTTAGGTACTCTGTGTATGCCGCTTCACCCCCCTCTGCCCTGCCGGGCATCTCCCCCACAGGTGGGGAGATCGATATGCGGCAAGGTTTTGCCGATATCAACGTTAGAGAATGAAGTGGCGATAGCGCATCTTGCCGATCTCCCTCCTTGTGGGGGAGATGTCCGGCAGGACAGAGGGGGGTAAACCCCACCCACCAAGGCAAGCGTAAACTTCATCCGCAAAGATGGCGTTAAGCACTCCTCACACCCGCCCGATCACCCCCGCCATCTGATAAAGCGCCAGCCCGGAAGCCGTCCCCGCATTCAAGCTATCCAGCTGCGGCGACTGCGCAATCCGCGCCGTATGAAACCGCGACAGCACCGATTGCGGCAACCCCTCGCCTTCCGTGCCGATGACGAGCGCCATGCGTTCAGCGCGGGGAATATCGCGGATTTCGGTCTCGCCACCGGGCGAAAGGCTCCAGATCGCAAAACCGGCTGCCGCGAGCCGCTCCAGCATCTCCACTGCCCCGCCGCCGCGATGATAGGGGACCGACAGCACCGACCCCACGGAAACCCGCAGCGCCTTGCGATAGAGCGGGTCACAGCACGTCTCGTCCAGCAGCACCGCATCGGCATAAAAGGCTGCGGCGTTGCGAAACATCGCGCCGAGATTATCGTGGTTGGAAATGCCGCAGCCAACGAGCACCAGGGAGGACGCGGGAAGTGCTGCCGTCATCTCTTCCAGGCCATCATCGCGCACCCGCCGCCCGAGCGCCAGAATGCCGCGATGCAGGTGGAAACCGACGATACCATCCAGCACCGGCGCTTCGGCCACATAAACGGGCACATCTTCGGGGAAATCGGAAAGAATATCCGCAACGCCGGAAAGCCGGTTGCGCAGGATCAGGATGCTCTCCGCAGCAAAGGCCCCACCCGCCTTGTGGGCGGCGGCCAGCATGCGCAGCACCACCGTACCTTCGGCGATGAAACGCCCCTGCCGGCCGGTGAGATCACGCTCGCGAATATCGCGAAAGGCGGCAATGCGCGGATCGGCCGGGTCATCGACCGGAATCAGCGCCCGGCCATCCAGCAGGTTATTGACCTCACTGGCCATCAACAGTCACGTCGGCCAGGAACCGGCCGCTGGCGACGTTGAAGACCAGCGCCTTGCGCGTGCCGTTGGCCAGCCGGCCGTAAAACAGCATGTCACCGCCGGAATAGCTGACATTGTCGATCGTGAAGCCCTGCGGCAGGCTGGCGGTGACGGCCATCGGGCCACTACCAGTGGGAACGGCGAGGTTCGGCGCTTCCGTCTGCGTCTGAACGGCCTTCGACGGCCCCATCGCCTTGTAGACAACCGCACCGAAGACAGCCATAAGGCTGATAAACATCACGGAGCCCGACACGATCTGCAAACGGATCATCTTGCGGCGAACTTTTTCCATGGCCGGATCAAGCGGCTTGTCTTCCTGTTCGTCTTGCTCGATCTGCGTCATCGGGTTCCCTGAAATGCTGATGGATCGGAAAAATAAGAATGAACGACCCCTTTAAACAAGGCGGAGACGCAAGGAAAGTCCTGATTGCCGGGGAAGACGCCGAAGGCCGCCTCGATTCCTGGCTGGCGGGCGAAGTGGGCAGCGACTTCTCCCGCAGCCGCCTGAAGGCGCTGATCGAACAGGGCGCGGTTTCCCTCAACGGCAAGCCGGTGACCGAGCCGAAAAAGAAGGTGCATCCCGGCGACCGTATCGAGATCGTCATGCCCGAGCCGGAAGACCCGGAACCCAAGGGCGAGGACATTCCCCTCAACGTGGAATATGAGGATGAAGACCTGATCGTGCTCGTCAAGCCCGCCGGCCTCGTCGTGCATCCCGGCGCCGGCAACTGGACGGGAACGCTGGTCAACGCCCTCATTCATCATTGCGGCGACAGCCTCTCCGGCATTGGCGGCGTCAAGCGCCCGGGCATCGTACACCGGCTGGACAAGGAAACGTCAGGTGTCATGGTCGTTGCGAAGAACGACAACGCCCACCGGCATCTGGCCGCACAATTTGCCGACCATGGCCGCACCGGGCCGCTGGAACGCGCCTACAAGGCCATCGTCTGGGGCCGCCCGCGCACACTGCGTGGCACCATCGACGCAGCGCTCGGCCGCAGCGTCGACCGCACCAAACGCGCCGTCAAGCACGAGGATTCGGATGATGCCCGCGAGGCAATCACCCATTACGAGGTAGTCGAGCGTTATCACGAGCGGCCGGACGCCACCTGTCTCGCCTCGATGGTGGAATGCCGTCTCGAAACGGGCCGCACCCACCAGATCCGCGTGCACATGGCCCATATCGGCCATCCGCTGATCGGCGATCCCGAATATGGCGCGGCCTTCCGTACCAAGGCGAACCTTCTGGAAGAACCGGCAAAGGGCATCGTCGGGCGCTTTCCGCGCCAGGCACTTCATGCCTATCTGCTCGCTTTCGAACACCCCCGCACCGGCGAGGTGATGGAGTTCGAAACCGAGCTTCCAGAAGACATGGAAGCCTTGGTCGCCGCATTGCGTGCCTGAAAACGCCTGGCGCAGTTCCAAAAAACTGCGCCGCACATTTCGCCGGAAGCTTCGGATAACAAAAAAAGATTAGCGGAACGCGATATTCTGCCAACGGTCCTCTTCATAGACCGCCCCAATTTCGCTTTAATCCTCGCACCTCCTTTGCCTCGCAAAGCCTTGAACCGCCGCACGTTCGAACTGCCTTGAACGGAGCCGGCACGATGACGGGATCGCGTGCGCATGACGATTAAAGACCGCCGGTTTATATTCCAGGAGCTGCGCAGCGTCGAAGGTTACATCGACCCGCCGGATGCGCTCGTCTTCAAGGCACTTCTGCAGGCGCAGACGAAAAGCGCCCTTAGTGGCGGCATCGCGGAAATCGGCGTCTATTACGGTCGCTCCTATTTCCTGCTGCGCAAATTCGCGCAGAGCCAGGAAAAGGTGCTGGGCGTCGATCTTTTCGATCTGGACCCGCCGCAAGACGGCAGCCTCGACCAGTATGAACGCCTGATGGAAAACGGCCGCCGGCTGGGTTTCACAATGGATCGGGACCTTATCATCAAGGGTGACAGCACGCGGCTGACACCAGACGACATCACGTCCCGCATCGGTCCGGCACGCTTTTTCAGTATTGATGGTGGCCATCACCTGCATCACGTGCTGGCCGATGCGAAACTGGCCATGGAGGTGATCGCGCCGCACGGCATCATCGTTTTCGATGACACCTTCAACCCCGCCTGGCCGGAAGTGACGGTGGGTGTCGCCGATTTCCTGCGCACCCACGGCCACAGCCTCGTCTGCTTCGGCATGACGAAATACAAGACCTATGTGTGCCATCGCGAATTTCACTCAATCTATGCGCAGGCCATTGCCATCGATCCGGACCTGCAGGCGCTTGCCCATGTCGAGACGCAGTTCCTCGGCGCGAAGGTGGTGCGTCTGCACAATCCGATGCGCCGACGGGTGATGTACGAGTTGATGGTACGCTCCGGCCTTGGCGGTTTTTCGGAACGAATTTACCGCTCGAAAGTTAAACAGGTCAAAGAAGGGGTCGCCTCGACATAACGCATGTGTGAACGCAGCGTTCGCTTGAAACGCGGCGTGAGCGTACATATCTGTCACATGGGTTCGTGCGGGGTCGGTAACGACCCGCAGCTTACGGCGCGCCTCCGGCGGGTTATTCGCCGATCAAAGAGGGTGCCGTTCCAGACCATAGATAAGGGGGTGCTTTATGGCCCGCAATAGTTTGCCTACGATTACAGCCGGCGAAGCCGGTCTCAATAGATATCTCGACGAAATCCGCAAATTCCCGATGCTGGAGCCGCAGGAAGAGTACATGCTTGGCAAGCGTTATGCCGAGCATGGCGATCGCGACGCCGCGCACAAGCTCGTCACCAGCCATCTGCGTCTCGTGGCCAAGATCGCCATGGGCTATCGTGGTTACGGCCTGCCGATCGGCGAAGTCGTTTCCGAAGGCAATGTCGGCCTGATGCAGGCGGTGAAGAAATTCGATCCGGAACGCGGATTCCGTCTGGCCACCTATGCAATGTGGTGGATCAAGGCCTCGATCCAGGAATATATCCTGCGCTCGTGGTCGCTGGTGAAGATGGGCACAACTGCCAACCAGAAGCGTCTGTTCTTCAACCTGCGCCGTCTGAAGGGCCGCATCCAGGCCATCGACGATGGCGACCTGAAGCCGGAGCATGTCAAGGAAATCGCGACGAAGCTGCAGGTGTCGGAAGAAGAAGTCATCTCGATGAACCGCCGCCTGCATGGCGACGCATCGCTGAATGCGCCGATCAAGGCGTCCGAAGGCGAGTCCGGCCAATGGCAGGACTGGCTGGTGGACGACCATGACAGCCAGGAAGACGTGCTGATCGAGCAGGACGAACTGGAAACCCGCCGCCGCATGCTGGCGAAAGCCATGGGCGTGCTGAACGACCGCGAACGCCGCATCTTCGAGGCCCGCAGACTTGCCGAGGAGCCGGTGACGCTGGAAGAACTCTCGTCCGAGTTCGACATCAGCCGCGAGCGCGTGCGCCAGATCGAAGTCCGTGCCTTTGAGAAGGTGCAGGAAGCGGTGCAGAAGGAAGCGCTGGAAGCGGCGCGCGCCCTGCGCGTGGTGGATGCGTAAGACAGCCCGCTCATGACGCCAATGCGCTGACCATGAATCATCCTCGGCCTTCGGCCGGGGATTTTTTGTTGGTAAAAGGCGGGCGATAGGAAATGGTCTGCCCCTGAGACCCGCGAGTGTGCTGCAGGAAAACCGGTAGGAAAAATATCGATGCTTCAGAGGATGCCGCTTACCCCCTCTGCCCTGCCGGACATCTCCCCCACAGGTGGGGAGATCGGCAAGACGCGCTACCGCCGCTTCATCCTCGACCGTTGAGTTGGTCGAGACCCTCGCGGCATATCGATCTCCCTCCTTGTGGGGGAGATGCCCGGCAGGGCAGAGGGGGGTGAGCCGCACCCACCAACATCCCCGAAATCCATCACCTGACACAGCAAAGACACCGCCGTAGCCATGTAAAGAAAAGGGCGGCCTGAGCCGCCCTTTCAATCCTTATTGACCGCCCGTCGCCGGCGCTGATGCCGCCCATTCGCTGAGCGCCTTGTCGAAAGCGGCGATGCCGTCATTGCCCTTTTGCAGGGTCAGCAGCGCACGGCGGCCATTGCGGTAGGACACCGGAATATCGATCCAGTTGCGGCTCTTCAGAAGCTCCAGATTGGTCTTCATCGCATCCGGGAAGTCGTTGAGCGCGATCATGTGGAAATCGTCGGTGATTTTGGCCGGAACCGCGATCAGCGCGTTGCCGCGATCCTGCTCAGTGCTCTTCATCGCAATACGCTGGACGCTGTCGATCGCGCCGCCTTCAAAGCCGGGCGAAACCGAGAAGACGATTTCGATCAGATGGCTCGCCGGCAGCGACGGATCGGTGTTGCGCTTGAAGGTGATCAGCGCGCTGAGGCCACGGCCGGGAACGGTAATCTGCCCCTGCACGGTAGGCGAAGGCTTGCCTTCGGCATCATTTTCCTGCTGCAGCGACCAGGACACGCTGCCCTGAATGGCGGTCGGAACCGTCTGGCCCAGCACTTCCTCATAAAGGAACATGCGGTCGCCGGAAGCCGCGGCGGCAGGTTGCTGGCCGGCAGGTGCGCCAGCCGGTGTGCCGGCAGGTGCACCTGTATTGCCGGCCGGGCTTTCGCCTGCCGGCGGGGGCGCAACATTCTGCTCGTAGACCGACTGACCTTCCGCCGTGACGGGCTGGCCGTTCGCGCCCGGCGCCTGGCCCTCGTCACGCTCGGTGCCATCAGCCAGAAGCCGCTGGGTGAACTTTGTGCCGGTAACCGAACCATCATCGCCATGCGACTGGTTCGGGTGATTGTTTGGTGTGGCCGTCGGTTGCTGCTGGCCGGCCGCAGGCGGTTGCTGGGTCGCGGGCGGTGTGGTGGGCTGCGTCTGCGCCGTCTCCGGCGAAGATGTCTGGGTACCACCGTTCTGGGCAGAATTGACCAGCCCGCCGACCATGTCGTTCAGCGCATCGCGGTTCAGCCAGAAGGCATAACCACCGCCGGCAAGCAGCGCCACGCCCACAAGTGCCAGCACCACGGAGGCATAGTTGCGGCGCGGCTTCTTCTTGACCATGTAGGCAGGCGTTGCCGCAGCGGCGCCGAGGCCGGGCGTTTCATCCGAAGACTGGCGGGTGGTGGACGACGCGCCGTCGTAACCGATCAGCTCGTCCAGATCATCCCAGGGCGTACGCTCCCTGTTGTCCTTCGCCTGCGCCTGATCGCCGAAGGGATCGTTATCGGCACGCGGCAGGACGGGGGCGTCTTTGGCGGGAATGGCGATATCCGCATCCTGAAAATAGGACGAGAAATCTTCCACGACGGCCTTTT
>NZ_QLNF01000013.1:16387-124967 GCF_003261015.1 Agrobacterium sp. MS2
AACCGCTGATCCGCATCGTCCCGCCTTTCGGGATCCAGCGTCACTTCCGGTTCCTGATAATGATGCGCGGGATAATCGGCAACGAGCGGATGCTCATCCGCCTCGGCGCGCCTGTCGGCATAATCGTCCGCCGCGCGCAGGTCCTCGTCCCGCGCCTCATCCAGCTTGCGCCAGTCATCTTCATCCACCGGCTGCGCCCAGTGGGCCGGAACGGACGCATCCTCTGCGAGCGGTGCGGTTTCGAATTCACGATCATGCTCGTCGGCCGAACGATAGGCCGGCTCTTCCTCCGCACGGGTGAAATAGGTTTGATGCACCTCGTCGGAAGCGACGGGCGATACCGGCGCCACGGGCGCGGGCGCCTCATAAAGCTCTTCCGGCTCGGCTTCGCCATGCTGTTCTACGCGCGGCTCTTCGTGTGGCTCAGCGTAAACCTGCTCATCCCGCTCGGCTACGGGCGTTTCACGGCCGGGTTCTTCTTCGGTGGCCTGCTCTTCGTAGACCGGCTCGCGCTCGTCGGCCTCGACGGGAGCGGGCTCTTCATAAACCTGCTCCGGCGCTTCGTGCGTAACAGGCTCGGCGGCATGCGCCGCGCGGTCGTCTTCTTCGATTTCGTGCTGGTGGTAAGGCGCAGCCGCGTCTTCGGCGACGGGGGAGAACGCGTCATCCTCCTCCAGCGCCGGAAGCGCCTCGGCATATTCGCTGTCCACCTCGGCAATGGCGGCGTCCAGCTTGGCGATCTGCCGGCGCAACAATTCTTCCGGCGGACGTGGCTTCATATTCTCGAGCTGGCGCACAACCGCACTGCGCGCCTTGTCGTAAACCTTCGCCCGGTTTTCGGGAGTATTGTTCGCCAAGCCATCCACGGCCTTGCGAATGACTGCTACAAAATCCGCCATAAGCACTTTCTCGTCGTGACCGGCGACGTACCGGCCCGATATGGTTTATGAATCTAGATCGCCGAGGACATTAATCCTCAAACGGATCAGTCACAAGTATGGTGTCGTCACGCTCGGGACTTGTCGACAGAAGCGCAACCGGCGCCCCGATCAGTTCCTCCACCTGCCGGACGTATTTGATTGCCTGAGCAGGCAAATCCGCCCATTTTCGGGCACCGACGGTAGATTCTTTCCAGCCTTCCAGCGTGATGTAGATCGGCTCCACACGCGCCTGCGCGCCCTGGCTGGCCGGAAGATGATCGATTTCCTGCCCGTCAAGCTTGTAGCCGACGCAGATTTTCAGCTCATCCAGACCGTCGAGAACGTCGAGCTTGGTGAGCGCAATGCCGGTAATGCCGTTGGTGGCAACCGACTGGCGCACCAGCGCGGCATCGAACCAGCCGCAACGGCGCTTGCGGCCCGTGACGGTGCCGAATTCATGACCCTTTTCACCCAGGAACTGACCGATTTCGTCATTGAGTTCGGTCGGGAACGGGCCTTCGCCAACGCGCGTGGTGTAAGCCTTGGTGATGCCGAGGATATAACCCAGCGAACCAGGACCCATGCCCGAGCCGGCAGCGGCCTGGCCGGCTACGGTGTTGGAAGAGGTCACATAGGGATAGGTGCCGTGGTCGATATCGAGCAGCGAACCCTGCGCGCCTTCAAACAGGATGCGGGCACCGGCGCGGCGCTTCTTGTCGAGCAGCAGCCACACGGTTTCGCTGAACGGCAGGATGCGCTCGGCAATCGAGCCCAGCTCTTCCATGATCGTTTCATGCGAGACTTCGGCTGCACCGAAACCGCGACGAAGTGCGTTGTGATGCGTCAGGATACGATCGACCTTGGCGGAAAGCGCCTCCATGTCGGCGAGATCCATGACGCGGATAGCGCGGCGGCCGACCTTGTCTTCGTAAGCCGGGCCGATGCCACGGCGTGTGGTGCCGATCTTGGTGCCGCTGTTGGAGGCGGCGTCCTCGCGCATGCCGTCCAATTCACGGTGCAGCGACAGAATGAGCGTGGCATTGTCGGCGATACGCAGGTTTTCCGGGGTAACCTTGACGCCCTGCGCTTCCAGACGGCCGATTTCGGCGATCAGCGCATGCGGGTCGACGACGACGCCATTGCCGATGACGGCGAGCTTGCCGGGACGCACGACGCCGGACGGCAGAAGCGAAAGCTTGTAGCTGACACCATCAATGACAAGCGTGTGGCCGGCATTGTGACCGCCCTGGTACCGCACGACGACATCTGCCCGCTCGGACAGCCAGTCAACAATCTTGCCTTTGCCTTCGTCGCCCCATTGCGAGCCGACCACCACAACATTCGTCATTTCTTGCTTTCCTGCTCATGGCGCTTGCACGCCCGATAACCCGATGGGAAACCCAAACCCGCGAATGTATACTGTGTTGTTTTACGGAAAGCGACCCTGTTTCTTATGGAGAATTTTGCTTTTTCCGTGACAAGCCGCGGATTTCCCGCATTATCTCGCCCCGTGGGCGGCCAAGCGCGGGTGCAAGGCCGCCGCTCACCCCTCACCGTTTTCCCGCCCTTATGAAGAAGCGAAACATCAGCGTGCCTTCGAAAGCCTATATCGCCCTCATCATCGCCACGCTCTGCTGGGGCGGCAACACTGTTGCCGGCAAGCTCGCCGTCGGCCACATCAGCCCCATGGCCTTCACCTTCCTGCGCTGGGTCTTCGCCGTCGCCATCATCTTTGCCATTTCAGTGCCGCAGTTGATCAAGGACTGGCCGGTGGTGAAAAAACGCCTGCCCTATTTTTTCGTGCTCGGCAGCGTCGGTTACACGGCCTTCAACGTATTTCTCTACACCGCCCTGCAGCACACCTCGGCCATCAATGCCGCCGTCATACAGGCCGGCATTCCCATGGTCATTTTTGTTCTGAACTTCATCCTGTTCCGTACCCGGGTGCTGTTCGGCCAGATCGCCGGTTTCTGCCTGACCATTGCAGGCGTGGCGCTGCTCGCCTCGCATGGCGATCCGGTCTCGCTGCTGCAACTGGAAATGAATGTCGGCGACGCCGTCATGCTGCTCGCCGTGCTGGTTTATGCCATCTACACCGTCATCCTGCGCTGGAAACCCACGGTCGACTGGCGGACGCTGATGGCCATCCCCGCCTTTTTCGCACTGCTTACGTCGGTACCGCTGGTCTTCTGGGAAATGTCGCGCGACAGCGTCGTCTGGCCGGATCAGAAGGGCTGGGTGCTGGTGGTCTATGCCGCCATTTTTGCGTCGCTCATCGCACAGATCCTTTACATCAAGGGCGTGGAACAGATCGGCGCCAATCGCGCCGGCCTGTTCATCAATCTGGTGCCGGTTTTCGGCACGTTGCTGTCGGTCGTCGTGCTCAGTGAGACCCTGCACACCTACCAGATCGCAGCGCTCATCATGGCGCTGGCCGGCATTGCCGTGGCGGAACGAAAAAAATCGCCGGCTTCCTGAACCCACAGGGTCAGAAAACCGGCGCAGTCTGGCAGGCATGAAAGGATGGGTTTAAAGCGCGGTTTCGCGCTCGACCGGAGAAAGGGCGACATTGCCAAGGACGATATCGCCCTTATCGGTGGTGACGATCAGCACTTTTTCGAGCGATCCGTCATTGTTCAGCGAAAAGGCAAGGCGCAACGCACTGGAAGACCAGCCAGCGCCGGCAAGGGCGGCGCGCTTGATCGCGGCGCAGTCACCGCAATCCCCAAGGTTTGCAGAAGGCGTTGCCGGAAGATCGGTTGCGAGACCGGAAAAATAATCGTCGAGCGCGCCCATGGTGGTGTTCACATCGCGGTTGACGCGCAACAGTTCCTCACGTCGCTCGGCCGTCAGCGGCGCCGCGATGGTCGAAACGCATTGACCGGCGGAAAGGACGCAGCCATCGAAACCATCAGGTGCGGAAACACCAATCTGCGTAACGGCGGACTTCTCGACGGCGGCAAAACCGCGGGCAAAACCGGCAGCGCCAGCCGCGTCGGCATGGTTGGACATGGAAGCAACGGCAATTCCGCAGATGGCGGCAGCAATAATCTTCTTCAGCATTTTCATACCCCGTTTTGCGATCCGCCGGCTTGTGCCGGTCTCGATTTAGTTGTGAAGCATCTCTTTCAAGGGACGTTCTCTGTCTGTGATCCCACAATGGCACAACACTGTTTTCAGCCGCTTTAAGCCGATTGCTACAATTTTACCGGTTTTCATTTTTGTACAGCGGGCACGATTTATGAACATGCGCCGGTATCGTCGCCGCGGATTCCGCGGCAACGTCGGGAAGAGAAAAAGGGGCCGCATCGCTGCGGGGGTATCAAAGGGTGGCAGAGGGTTTTGCAAACGATGCAGCCCCGGCTTCAAACACATGGCCCGCCCGCCAAACCGGTTCCTGTTTGGAGGATGGGCATATGCCGGCCGCCTTGACCGTGACATCGGGAAACTCCCCGGTTTAGGCCGCCTGCCCCGCCCATCCTGCGCCGCGCGCACGCCTGATGACCGGTATGGGCAAAGTATAGTCTGGCTGGCAGCACCGGGGACGCGCGGGGATGACGCATTCTGAAAAAAGGCGCCGGGAGGTGGTTTCGCCCCATCCCGGCCACAGGAATTTTCAGCGGGTTAACGCCCGCCCGATCGGCGGCATTTGAATTAACCTTGTCTTAAAACCCGACGTTAATGGTTAGCAATTTAAGAATAACGGAACGAAAGGGTTCCGTTATGCGTGGCGTATTTGCCGTTGTTTTCCTGATGCTCGTTCTCGCCGGCTGCGCCACCGCACCGTCGCAGGTGACCAATGCCTGTGCGATTTTCGAGCAGCGCAACGGCATCTTCAACAATTGGCGGCGTGATGCGAAAGCGGCAGAACGAGAGTTCGGCGTGCCCGTGCCTGTCATGATGGCGACGATCTATACCGAATCCGCCTTCCGCCCTTATGCGCGGCCTCCGCGCACCAAGCTGCTGGGCTTCATTCCCTGGAAACGGCAATCGACGGCCTATGGCTACGCCCAGGCACTCGACGGCACATGGAGTGTTTACCAGCGAGAAACCGGCCGCTGGTCGGCAAGCCGTACCGATTTCACCGATGCCATCCACTTCGTCGGCTGGTATCACGCCAAGAGCCGCCGCGAAAACGGCATTGCACTGAACGATCCCTATAACCTCTACCTTGCCTATTATTCCGGCCATGCCGGTTATGCGAAGGGTAGCTGGCGCAACAATTCAGCCGTCCAGAAGGCTGCCCGCCGCTCCGCCAACATGGCGTTGCGTTACGAGGCGCAGTTGCAGCAGTGCGGGTATCGTTGAGGCTGGGCGGGACGAGGCTGGTCTAGGGATTACTTGACGGAGCAGTAAATCCCTCCTCCGTCATCCTCGGGCTTGAGCCGAGGATGACCTTGAGTTTGGGCGAATGCACATCATCCGCGCCCCGTCACCCCGGACTAGATCCGGGGTCCAGTGCGATCAAGTCCTCGATCGCGAAAGACTCTTTTCACGGCACAGACGCGCCGTGGCTGGATGCCGGGTCAAGCCCGGCATGACGGAAGACAGCATCACTCCCCGTAAACCGAGAGAAATTCCCGCACGGCATCAATCTCGCTGGAGCGAATTTCATGCCCGCCCGGATGCCATACCGTCTCCACGGTTCCACCCTGCGCCTTCAGGCTCTGTTCCAGCGCCTTGGTCAGCGGCACCGGGCAGATCGGATCGCGCTCACCCGCCGTGATCAACACCCGGCGTGTGGCTTTGGCAGGGGAAATCTTCGGCTCGAACGGGATGAGCGGATGCATCAGTACTGCGGCATCGAAAAGCTCGGGTTGTTCGACCAGCACATTGGCGAGAATATTCGCGCCATTTGAAAAGCCGAGACCGATGATTGGTCCGGACTGGTAATGATCGCGGTTTGCCTTGACGAAATCCGCCAGCTTCTCGGTTGCCCGGGCAAGATCGGCCATGTCGTAAACGCCCTCGCCCGTGCGCCGGAAGAAACGCGCCGCGCCATGTTCGGAAACATCGCCGACGGGTGAGAGGACGGTGGCCTGCGGCAAAATACGGGAGCCAAAGTCGAAGAACTGGTTCTCATCGCCACCCGTGCCATGCAGTACCAGGAAAAGCGGCGCACCGGCGGCACCGGCGCGGGATTTGTGGAAATAGGTTTCCTTGTTCATAGGATAGTCCTTTCTGGAAGGAGAGGTTTAACGGCTTCGGCTTCTTCAGCCATGTGGAGCGAGCGCGTGCCGCTTATTTCTTCTCCCCGCCGGGGAGAAGAAAGCGCGGCAACATCCTGCCAAAAGCCATCGAGCGATTAAGCAGCCTTCTCATCCCCCAGCGGCTCCAGATGCTCTTCCAGCACGGAGCGCAGATGCGCATGCTGGGTCGGCAGCTTCAGCGCCTCGCCGAGATGGGCGGTGTCCTCGTCGCGGTCGAAACCCGGCTCGTTGGTGGCAACTTCAAACAGCACGCCGCCCGGCGTGCGGAAATAGATCGCCCAGAAATAATCGCGGTCGATGACGGGTGTCACCTGATAACCGGTGTCCATCAGCGCCTTGCGCACCTCCAGCTGCTTTTCGCGGTTTTCGACCGCAAAGGCGATGTGGTGCACGGAGCCAGCACCCAGCCGCGCGCCTGATATATTCGGCATGGTTTCGATGTCGATGACATCGGCACCGTTGCCGCCGGGCATACCAAGGCGCAACACGCCGTCCTGACGGTCGACTTCCTGATAACCCATGAATTTCAGGAGCTCGGCCGTCGCACCTTCATCGCGAAGTCGCAGCGACGCACCCTGAAAACCATGGATCGCCTGATCCTGACCGACGCCATTGCCGATCCACTGCGCACGGCTGTCATCCCTGACCTCGACCAGCGCAAAACCGTCACCATCGGGGCCGGCGAAATGCAGGCGCTTGTTTCCAAAGGCTTCGTCGGCCTTCAGGCCATCCACGCCGGCCTTCGAAAGACGCTCCTGCCAGTAGCCGAGCGACCCGTCCGGTACGGAAAACAGCGTCGTGCCCACTTCGCCGGTGCCGGGACGGCCGCGGGCGATATGTGGAAACGGGAAATAGGTCATGACAGAGCCGGGCGTGCCGACTTCATCGCCATAATAGAGATGATAGACATCAGGCGCGTCGAAATTGACCGTCTTCTTTACCCGGCGCAGGCCGAGCGTATCGGTGAAAAAACTGTTGTTCTGGCGCGCGCTCGCCGCCATGGATGTGACGTGGTGCAGGCCCTTGATCTGGTTGAGCATGATAAACCCCTTCTTGCCTGGCGGGCCGCATGGTTGGGCCCGTCCTTTTCATGGCGTAAAGATGGGGTAACAGTGCTCTCGGGCATAGAGTGGACAACGGGAACGGATTGTTCCCGAATGGTGAACGATAAAACCGACTGTTCAACGACCGATGGGCCAGTCAATGATCGTCAGCGACACCCAGGCTCCAGTAACCGACCGCGCGCAGAGCAGCTTTCGGCACGGAAATCTCGTCGGTAAGGAAGGATTTTGCCGCCCTCGCCTCGGATTTTTCGCAGGCGACAAAGACGTGCAATCCTTCATGGTCCCCGCTCCAGGCATGGTCGCGCAGCGCTTTTTCAATAAGGCCGGCGGTGCCGGCGGCCTTGCCGCGACGATAGAGCCATGTCCACTCGACATTTGCCGCGCAAACGATTTCCTGCCGCTCGGCTTCGTCATCGATCTCGGCATAGACGCTGAGCTTCTTCCCGGCCGGCATTTCGGCCGCCATGCGCAGCATCACCGGCAGCGCCGTCTCATCGCCGGCAAAGACATAACGTTCGGCCTCCGGGCAGACACCGCTCGGGCCGATGATGCCGAGAACATCACCGGGCCTGGCCGTTGCGCCGAATGTCGCGCCCGGCATGTGGTCACCCTCATGCATGACGAAGTCGATATGGACTTCACCGCGCGCGATATCGCCGGAACGGATGGTGTAGACGCGGCGCGTGAGAAGATCCTCGCCCGCCGGCCAGACGATGGCCCCGGTGGGCGCAAGATAAGGCCAGACCGGCGCTCGGGCCTGATCCGGGACCAGAAGCAGCCGCACATGCATGCCGCCCGTCATCAGCCTTTCAATGCCGCTTTCGACGGAAACCACCAGCCGGCGCATATGCGGCGTCAGATTATAGGCGCGGGCAATCTTGCCGACGAAAAGATTGGGCAGTTCGCGCTGCTGCGCGCCATGGCCGCTCCAGCGGAAATCCAGCCCCGTCTCCCCGGAAAACTCGACAATATGCTCGGCCACCATGGCCTTGACCGACATCAATATATGTTCGGAAATGCAGCTGACGCTTGCGGCGAAACGACCGCCTTCTGCGCTGAAGCGGCCATGGCCGTATTCGGTCTTGAACCGAACCGTCGCGCCTTCGCGCTCCATCTCCATATGCTCGGAAAAATGATCCTCGAAAGCATCGACGATCGACAGCGGATCGGGCAGTGAGACGGAGGTTTCGGCAGACAGGAGAGACACGGGCATAATCCTTCACTTCATAGTCTAGTATTCTTTAGACCGGAGGCTGCCGCGCGTAAAGACATTTTGGTTTTGAATCCCGTCATGCCGGACATGATCCGGCATCCAGCCAGCCCAAGTCTTTGGGCTGAAAGGACTCTTCTCGCCGCGCAGACACGCGTCGGCTGGATTCCGGCTCACGGCCGGAATGACGGAAGTATATGCAGGGAGGGCTTACACCGATTCCGGCAATTGCCAGTCGATCGGGTCGCGGCCATGGGAGATGAGAAAGGCATTCGCCTTGGAAAAATGGCCATTACCGAAAAAGCCGTTATGGGCGGAAAGCGGTGACGGGTGCGGCGAGCGCAACACCAGATGTTTGCGCTGGTTCACAAAGGCCGCCTTCTTCTGGGCATAGGAACCCCAGAGCAGGAAGACGACATGGTCGCACTCGTCGTTGACGGCGCGGATGACGGCGTCGGTGAATTTTTCCCAGCCCTGCCCCTGATGCGAGGCGGCGCGGGCCTCTTCCACCGTCAGCACGCTGTTGAGCAGTAGCACGCCCTGTTTCGCCCAGCTTTCCAGAAAACCGTGGCCGACCGGGCGAATGCCGAGATCGGCCTGCAATTCCTTGTAGATATTGACGAGCGAGGGCGGGATGCGCACGCCGGGCTGCACGGAAAAGCACAGTCCATGCGCCTGGCCGGCGCCGTGATAGGGGTCCTGCCCCAATATGACGACCTTCACCTCATCGAGCGGTGTCAGATCGAGAGCGCGGAAATAGTCCGCGCCCTTCGGGAAGATACGCTTGCCGGCTGTCTTTTCGGCAAGCAGGAACTCTTTCAGCTTTTGCATGTAGGGGCTGGCGAATTCTGCGGAAAGCACGCGCTTCCAGCTGTCTTCGAGTTTAACGCCTGCCTCTGCCATGCCTGCCTCCATCAGAGCTTATTTGAACCGGTTGCCGCGCTGCAGCACTTCGATCTTGTAACCATCGGGATCGCAAATGAAAAAATATTTTGCGAAAGGCTGGCCCTTGTAATCGGCCTCGATGATCTTGCCGGGGGAAAGCCCGATCTCGTTGAAGCGCTGATGCTCGGCGTCAACATCGGCAACGCTGACGGCGAGATGGCCATAACCGTCGCCCAGCGCATAGGGCACTTCGCGGCCGCGGTTGACGGTCAGCTCCAGCTCGAAATCGCCCTCGGCATTGCTGAGAAAGATCAGCGTGAAATTCTCGAACTCGGCGCGTTCCGCCACTTCAAGCCCGAAAGCCTGTTTGTAAAATTCCACCGAACGCTTTTCGTCCAGCACCCGGACCATCGAGTGGATCAGCTTGGCCATGGTGTTTTCCTTCTTCTTCCTGTTGACGGCCCGGTTATGCTCCGGGCATCGCGGCCCAAGGGAATAAGGATTGCGCGCTGCGCTTTCAACCCTAAAGGCACGTTAAGGCAGGACAGACCCGCCCGATCACGGCAAATGTGATGGCAAAAACCCCTGGTATTTATGGTGCGGCCGGGACATGCGGCAAAGGGACCCCATGGTTTTGAGCCCACCGCTCTATCCTGAGTGGTGAACTCATGATACCGCCTAGGCATGCGCCTTTTATACCTCTGTCTTGGCTGGCTGATGGTCGCGACCGGCATTGTCGGCGCGTTTCTTCCCGTGTTGCCAACCACGCCGTTCCTGCTTCTGGCGCTCTGGTGTTTTTCCCGTTCCTCGCCGAGGCTTGAAGCCTGGCTGCTGTCCCACCCCAGGTTCGGCCCTTCGTTGCGACGCTGGCGCGAACGCGGTGCAATTGCCCGCCACGCCAAGATCGCCGCGCTTTCAGCTATGGCGGTGAGTTACGCCGCCTTCTGGTTTCTGAGCGAGCCGCCGCCGCTGCGGGCGACAATCGTCGCCGCCGTCATGCTCGGCTCCGCGCTTTTCATCGCCACGCGGCCGGAAAGCTGAAGGCAGGCTCTGCTAGCGATGCCGCGACTGCGGCAGAACGTAGGGAATATGCCGTGCCGGCAGCCGGCCGACAACGCCGCCAATGCCGTAAACCCGGGCGATCGTCTCGTCGCTGATCGTTTCCAGCGAAGGACCGCTTGCCGTCACCCGCCCGCCATGCATGACGATAAGTTGATCGGCAAACTCCGCCGCAAGGTTGAGGTCGTGCAGGATGGCGAGCACGAGACCGCCGCCCACTGCAAAATCACGCGCCGTTTCCAGCACGGAGATCTGGTGGCCTATATCGAGGCTGGCCGTCGGCTCATCAAGGAAGAGCGCCCGCGCCTCGCCATTTTCCACCGGGTTCGGCACCTGCGCCAGCGCCCGGGCAAACTGCACGCGCTGCTGCTCGCCGCCGGACAGCATGTTGTAGGAGCGTTGCTCGAAACCGCACAGCCCCGCTTTGGCAAGCGCCCGGCGGGCCTGTTCCTCCGGCGCCCGGGATCCCTGCGCCACCGCCCCCATACGCACGATCTCCAGCGCGGTGAAGGGAAAGGCAAGCTGGGTATTCTGCGGCAGCACGGCACGCAGACGGGCAAGCTGCACCGGCGTGAATTGCGGCAGGGCGACATTATTATAGGTCACCGAACCGGCTTCCGTGCCCATCTCGCCCGAAAGAACCTTCATCAGGGTCGATTTGCCCGCACCGTTCGGACCGATGATGACATTGACCCTGCCCGGTTTCAGATCGACGCTGACACCATCGAGCAGACGGCGGCCGGAGCGGATGAGGGTGATGTTTTCAGCGCGGATCATGGCGTGTTCCGCATGGAAAAACCGCCGCGTCCGAGCAGCAGGAACAGAAAGACCGGCGCGCCGATGAGCGCCGTGACGACCCCGATCGGCAATTCTGCCGGTGCGGCCACCGTGCGGGCGAAACTGTCGGCCAAAAGTAGCAGTGCAGCGCCACCCAGCGCCGAGGCCGGCAGCAGGAAACGGTGCGACGGGCCGATGGCGAGACGAAGCAGATGCGGCACGACGATGCCGACAAAACCGATGGAACCGGCCGCCGCCACGCTCGCCCCACAGGCGGCGGCAACGGCCAGAATGACGATCCGCTTCAGCCGCTGCACGGGAATGCCCATGTGGAAGGCAGCAGCATCGCCAAGGATCAGCGCATCCAGCCCGCGTGCGACGAAGGGAATGATAGCAAGCACGACGATGATGAATGGCAGGGTGGCCAGCACCTTGGCGGGCGTCGCCCCACCCAGCGAACCGAGCGACCAGAAGGTGATGTCGCGCAGCGCCCGGTCATCGGCCACGAAGATCATCAGCCCGGTCAGTGCGCCGCTGATGGCGGCCACGGCGATGCCAGCCAGAATGAGCGTGGTGGTGGAGGTCGCGCCGTCCTTGGTAGCGATCAGGTAGAGCACCCAGGTGTTCAGGAGCCCGCCGAAGAATGCCATGATCGGCAGGAAATGCGGGCCGAAAAACACGGCAACCGCGGCAAGCGCGCCTTCCCCCAGCGAAATCGCCGCAACAGCAAACAGCGCCGCACCCGAGGTGACACCGACAATGCCCGGATCGGCCAGCGGATTGCGGAAGAGGCCCTGCATCATCGCACCTGAGACACCAAGTCCCGCGCCGATCAGCATGCCAAGCGCCGTGCGCGGCAGACGCACGGCTTCGAGGATGACCCTGTCACGCGCATCGAGCTGATCCGCGCCGCCGGTGAGATAGGCAAGGAGTTCGGAGATGCCGACACCCGTGGGGCCGCTGACGAGCGATACGCCACAGGCAAACAGCAGGATGCCGACGAGCACGGCAAGGGTGAAGCCCCCCTGGCGAGATCTGTCGCCCGCAACTGCGGCCCCGGTGGAACTCAAGACGGCAAAGCTCACGGCTTCACCACATCAGGGTAAAGCTTGTGCGCCAGTTCACGACCTGCAACCGGCGTGCGCGGGCCGAAACCGATGAGATAAAGCCCGTCCATGCTGATGAGGGCCTTGCTGGCGGCGGCAGGCGTGGATTGGAAGGCGGGAAGCGCGAAAGTCTCATCCGCCTTGGCCGCATGGTCGCCGCGCGCCATGTTCAAGACCACGTCGGGTGCCGCGGCAATAACCGCCTCATCCGTCAGCGGCTTGTAACCCGTGATCTCCTCAGCCGCATTGATACCGCCTGCCATTTCGATGATCGCTGCGGCTTCCGTATCCTTGCCCGCCGCCATGATGCGGCCGCCGGCGGTGGAAAGCACGAAGAGAACGCGCTTCCTGCCCTTTTCCGGCACGGCCGCCACATCCTTGGCAAGGGCATCGAGCCCGGCCTTGGTCTCCGCAGCCAGCGCCTTTGCTTTCTCCGAGAGACCCACGGCCGCGCCCACATCCTCGATCTTCTTCGGGATGGCATCACCGCTCGGCGGTGTATCGATGGTGACGAAAGGCACTGCACTTGCCTTGAGAATGGAAATGACATCGGCAGGGCCGGAACCATCTTCGGAGAGAATGAGATCGGGCTTTTGCGACAGAATGCCCTCCGAAGAAAGCGCCCGCATATAACCGACGTCAGGCTTTGCAAGCGCATCGGCCGGATAGCTGCTGGTGCTGTCGCGCGCCACGATACGGTCTCCTGCGCCCAGCGCATAAAGGATTTCCGTAACCGTACCGCCCAGGGCAACGATGCGTTTAGCCTCCGGATTACCCTTGTCCGAAGCCATGGCGGCCGGCGCGGCAAAGGCAATTGCGGCGGGCACGAGGGCGGCGAAAACAAAGGAACGAAGACGGGAATTCAACATGGCGTTATCCTGAAAAAACGACCCGGCGCAGGTTCACCCGCGCCACTAATCTTGAGTTATTTACACATGTTTATACGCCGCGCAATCGATAAGTGGAGTATTTTTGTTCGCTTTGGCGTGAACCCCTTCCCAACCCCGTCCGCGGACGATATCCTGACTGAAACAGGAAACTTAAAGGGAGACTTTCATGTTTATCGCAATGAACCGCTTTCGCGTCGTGCCGGGTTACGAAGACACATTCGAATCCATCTGGCGCGAGCGCAAATCGCATCTGAGCGAATTGCCGGGCTATATCGAATTTCACATGCTGAAGGGCCCGAAGGCGGACGATCACACGCTTTATGCCTCGCACACCGTCTGGGCCACCAAGGACGATTTCCTTGCCTGGACCAAATCCGAACAGTTTCGCGCCGCCCATGCCAAGGCCGGCGAAAACCGCGGCAAGGTGGAATATCTCTCCGGTCCGCATTTCGAAGGTTTCGACGTCATCATCCACGAAGACAAGAATGGCGAGCGCCGTTCGATTGCCGCCTGAGGCTAACCGATGAGCATTGCAGTCCAAAAGACGGAAGACGACAGGCGGGCACGCGCCGCCGCCGCGCTCGCTGAAAAACCTGATGGCATCGTGGAGGCCATCGCCTCCAAGGCCGAGGTGACGCCGGCCGAGATTTTGGCGATCCTGCCGGAAGGTGCGGCCGTTTCCGCTGCCGCCGACCGCTTCGATGCGATCTGGAACGAGATGCGCGGCTGGGGTGAAATCCTGATGATCGTGCAGACCGGCGATATCGTGCTGGAAGTGCCGGGCCACCTGCCGGAAGGCAGCGAAAGTCACGGCTGGTTCAACATCCACGGCGACAGCCCCATCGGCGGTCACATCAAGAAGGACAATTGCGCCGGCATCACCTTCGTCGACCGCGGCTTCCACGGACGCCGCTCCTGTTCCGTCTGGTTCATGAATGCCGCCGGCGGCGCCATGTTCAAGGTGTTCGTCCGCCGCGACGAGAACAAGGAGTTGCTCGCCGAACAACTGGCGAAGTTCGAAGCGCTGCGGAACGGTTTCCGCGGCTGAGAGCTGAGCGGAGGCCGCCGGCAAGGAGTTGCTCCCTTGGACGATGCGGCCTCCCACCACCCTCATTCCTGTGCTCGTCACAGGAATCCAACCAGCCCAGGTCCTTCGGCTGAAAAGAATCTTCCCGCCACGCAGACGCGTGTCGACTGGTGTCCTGTGACAAGCACAGGAATGAGGGCGGAGGGGATGCAAATGGCATAGATCCTCCCGTCGGTCCCTTGCCATCCACACCAAATGTCCACCTGACCGGATTTGAAAATCCGGTTCATCGCACGTTCAGTGCCGTTTTTTATCATCCGGTTCAATTCCACCGGAACCAGCACGGAGCAAGCACCATGACCGACCACCAGCCCCTTCTTTCGCGCCGCAGTTTCGCCGGTCTTCTCGCGCTTGCCCCGCTCTTTGCGGCAGGCGGCGCGGCGGCGGCACCGGCGAGCCTGCGCGGCAGCGTCTCCTATCGCGAACGCATCGCCCTGCCGCCGGGCGCAACCGTTACCGTGCGCCTGATCGATGTGTCGCTGGCGGACGCGCCGTCACAGACGATTGCCGAAACCACCATTCGCCCGCGCGGCCAGGTGCCGGTGCCCTTCGTGCTGCGTTATGACGACCGCGACATCCGTGGCCGCCGCTCCTATGCGCTGAGCGCCGAAATCCGCGACCGCGACCGGCTGCTCTTTACCACCACCCGGCGCTATTCCGTCCTGACCGGTGGCCGCGACGATACCGATCTCGTGCTGGAGCGCGTCGGCGCCGGCCCGGGCCGCCCGGAGCCGGAAGCCGGTATCGATGGGAGCTGGCTGGTGCAGGAAATCCGCGGCGAGAGGGTTCGCGGCCGCCGGCAGGCGACGCTGGAAATCTCCCGCGAAGGCCGCGTTTCCGGAAATGCCGGCTGTAACGGCATCGGCGGTGAAGTGAAGATCAACCGTAACCGTGTCGATTTCGGCCGGATGATTTCCACCCAGATGGCCTGCGCGCCAGACATCATGCGCCAGGAGCGGCAGTTCATCGAAGCGCTGGAAGGCGCCCGCTCCTTCAGGCTGGAGCCGCGCCGCGGCGCGCTGGAACTGCTCGACGGCCGCGGCCGCACGGCAATGCGCCTGCGCCGCGCCTGAGGTTGGCGACCGCCCCCGCAAAAGCCCCGCGTCGCCGTGCTGGCCATGGAACATTCCATGTCGCTTCCGGCACGGCGCACTTCCCTTTCCCGCCCTATGACTTTGACTGCGTTCGTCTTGACGCTTTGCTCCACCGCGGAGCTGCGCTATGGAACGCGCCGAACTGCGCCGGCTGATGCCGGCGCGACGTCTTTGAGGGAAAACGAATGACATCCTATGTTTTGACCGTAGCCTGCAAATCGACCCGTGGCATTGTGGCCGCGATTTCCGGTTATCTGGCGGAAAAAGGCTGCAACATCGTCGACAGTTCGCAGTTCGACGACCTCGAGACCGGCAAGTTCTTCATGCGCGTCTCCTTCATCTCAGAAGAAGGCGCCACCCTTGAGGCCATCACCGACGGCTTCAAGCCGGTGGCGGAAAAATTCGGCATGGAGGCGGATATCTATCCGGACGGCCAGCGCATGAAGACGCTTTTGATGGTCTCCCGTTTCGGCCATTGCCTCAACGACCTGCTCTATCGCTGGAAGATCGGCGCGCTGCCGATCGACATCGTCGGTGTCGTGTCCAACCATTTCGATTACCAGAAAGTGGTCGTCAACCACGACATCCCCTTCCACCACATCAAGGTGACGAAGGAGAACAAGCCGAAGGCCGAAGCCCAACTCATGGAGCTGGTCGAGACAACAGGCACGGAACTCGTCGTGCTCGCCCGCTACATGCAGGTGCTCTCCGATGACCTCTGCCGCAAGATGTCAGGCAAGATCATCAATATCCACCACTCCTTCCTGCCGAGCTTCAAGGGCGCGAACCCCTACAAGCAGGCCTATGAGCGCGGCGTGAAGCTGATCGGCGCGACAGCGCATTATGTAACAGCCGATCTCGACGAAGGCCCGATCATCGAGCAGGACACGGTGCGGATCACCCACGCGCAATCAGCCGATGACTACGTTTCGCTTGGTCGCGACGTGGAAAGCCAGGTGCTTGCCCGCGCCATCCACGCCCACATCCACCACCGCACCTTCATCAACGGCAACCGCACCGTGGTCTTCCCGCCAAGCCCGGGAAGCTATGCTTCCGAGCGGATGGGGTGAGTTAACCGTCATTGACGGAATGACAACCAGGGTTTACATTTGGCCATGCTCACGATCCGGGAAACAAGCGAGTTTGCCGATTGGCTTGCCGGTATGCGCGATCTGCAGGCGCGTGCCCGCATCGCACGGCGCATTTACAGGCTGGCAGACGGCAATCCAGGAGACGTAAAGCCGGTCGGCGAAGGCGTCAGTGAGCTCAGGATCGATTTTGGACCCGGATATCGGGTCTATTTCTTCCGGAACGGCGATGTCGTGATCATATTGCTGTGCGGTGGCGACAAGGCATCACAGTCCCGCGATATTGCCAAAGCCAAGAAATTGGCCCGAGCACTCAAGGAATGAGACCATGCCACTTGTGACACGCGATTACGATGCTGCCCGCTATCTTGATAGTGACGAAGCACTTGCCGCCTACATAGCAGACGCCACTGAGAACGGCGACGCACAGGAGCTTGCCCACGCTCTCGGCGTCGTGGCGCGAGCCAAAGGCATAACCGATCTTTCGAGACAGACCGGCCTTCCCCGTCAGACGTTGTACAAGGCGCTCAGCGGCGAGGGAAACCCCGAACTGGCAACGATCGCCAAGGTCGCCGATGCATTGGGCTACAAACTTTCCCTGGTGGCGAAATCACCTGCGGATACAGCCGCCTGACAACCCGCAGTCTACGATGCGTTCTCCGCTCCATCAAACACCACCCGCGCTCTCAGCCCACGCCCACCCGCACCATCCTCCAGCATCAGCCGCCCGCCGAACAGCCCGGCGATCTCCTCGATGATCGCAAGGCCGAGGCCGGCGCCGGGGGCCGCGTTTTCTTCGCCGCGGGCGAAGCGCTGGCGCACCATGGCGCGTTTTTCAGGCGGGATGCCTGGGCCGTTATCTTCCACTTCCAGCCAGACGACGCCCGTCTCCCTGCCCACGCGGACGGTGACTTCCGCGCCGCGACCGGCATAATTGATGGCGTTGGAAACGAGGTTGCCGATCAACTCGCCGATCAAGAGCGGTTCGGCGAGAATGGTCGCCTCGACCTCGCCTTCGAAACCGAGATCGATACCCGCCTCAGCGGCCCGCGGCACGAAATCGGCCGTCACGTTCTGCGCCACAGCCACGAGGTCTATCGCGGAAAAATCATGTTTCTCGCTGGAGCCGGCAGCATCGATATTGGCCATGCGCAGAAGCTGGGCAAGAATATGCTCGGCATGGGCAACGGACGCCCCACCCTTCAGCGCCGCCGCCTGCGCTTCCTCAAGGCTGGCGGCGCGGGCGGAAAGAGCCAGCTGGGTGCTGATGATGGCAAGCGGCGTGCGCAGCTGGTGGCTGGCATTGCCAGTGAAATGCCTGAGCGCATCCAGCGCCGATTGCAGCCGCACCATGAAGGAGTTGACCGTCTCCACCAGATTTTCCACCTCGACAGGCACGGATTGGCGGATGGGGTGCAGATCGTTCGGGCTGCGCTCGGCAATGGCTTCACTGAGCCGGTAAAGCGGGCGCAGCGAAATCGTCACCGCGATCCAGACGATGATCGCCGCCCCGACGATCATCAAAAGCAGGCGCAGCGCCGAGCGCAGGATGATTGCCTGCGCCAGCTGGCTGCGGGCAATGGTGGTTTCGGCAACCGTGACGGAAAAGGGCACGGAATTAATGCCAGTGGAAGCGAAACGCCTGATGGCAGCGATGCGGATCGGTTCATCTCGGAACACGGCATCACGATAGGCGGGCGTATCACCCTTCGGGTTCGCGACCGTCGGCAGGTTCTGATAGCCGGTGAGGAATTGCCCGTTCGGCCCGTCGACACGGTAAAACACCCGGTCCTGGGCAGCCGATGTCAGCATTTCCAGCGCCACATAGGGAATGTCCACTTCCAGCGAACCGTCCTCGGCCACCACCACCCGCTCGGCAATGGCGAGCGCTGAACCGGAAAGCACCCGGTCTGAAACCACATTGGCGGTGTTGACCGCCTCGCGCCATGTATCGGTCAGCGCAACGCAGCCGATGATGGCGGTGGAGATGAGGAGCCAGCCTAGAAGTCGCCGCCTGAGCGAATAGGCGGCCTG
Organism: Agrobacterium sp. MS2; assembly: GCF_003261015.1. Lineage (NCBI taxonomy): Bacteria > Pseudomonadati > Pseudomonadota > Alphaproteobacteria > Hyphomicrobiales > Rhizobiaceae > Agrobacterium > Agrobacterium sp. MS2. Next base: position 34,812 of record NZ_QLNF01000013.1, read on the forward strand.
TATCATTCAGCCATCTCCGGCAGCTTTTCGAGATAATAACCGATGCCGCGCGCCGTCTTCACCGTCAGCCCGTGCGGCGCGAGCCGCTTGCGCAGGCGGCTGACATATTGCTCGATGGCATTTGCGGAAATATCGTCGTCGAAACCTGTCAGTGACTGCACGATCGCCTCTTTGGCGACAACCTTGCCCGCCCGCATGAACAACACCTCCAGCAGCGCCACTTCGCGCGCCGGAATATCGAGCGGGCGACCGTCCGCCGAAAAGGTGCGGGAATTAAGATCGAACAGCACCTTGCCGAAACTCAGCGCCGAAGAGCGCAGCCCCGCATTGCGGCGCAGAAGCACCCGCACCCTCGCCTCGAATTCGGTGATATCGAAGGGCTTGATCATGTAATCGTCGGCACCGAGATCGAGCCCCTTGACCTTTTCTTCCGGCGTGCCGCGCGCCGTCAGGATCAGCACCGCCGCCTTGTCCTGACGCGATCGCATGGAGCGCAGCACCTCGATGCCATCCATTTCCGGCAGGTTGAGATCGAGAATGACCAGATCGAAACTTTCCGCTGTAATTGCCGCATCGGCGGAGGCGCCGTCGGAAACCACGTCCACCGCATAACCGCTGCCGCGCAGAAGCGCCGAAAGCCCTTCCGACAGCACCTGATTGTCCTCGACCAGCAAAATACGCAAATCTTCCTCCTGCAACATTGCCGAGTTTAACCAGACCCTTACCGCTTGTGAATGGCCAGCGCCTGCGGCATGATCTTTTCCATGCGTATCTGCCTTCTTCTCTGTCTCTGTCTCTGCATGGCCTCGCCTGCGCTTGCCCAGGCCGTCGTTTTTCCGGCTCCCTCCGGCAAGGCGGATGCGCAGACACTGGTGGTCTATTCCTCGCTCGACGAACCGCTGGCGACCCCGATGATCGAGGGTTTCCAGAAGGCCAATCCCGATATTGCCGTCCATTATGAGGATATGCTGACCGGCGAAATCTACGACCGTATCGTCAAGGAAACCGACGCCGGCAAGAAGACCGCCGATTTCGCCTTTTCCTCGGCCATGGACCTGCAGGTGAAGCTGAGCAATGACGGTTATGCCCAGCGGTCGGATCTCGCCATGAGCGCCCGCTGGCCCGCCTGGGCGAACTGGCGCAACACCGCCTATGCGCTGACCTTCGAGCCGGCGGTTTTTGTCTATCACAAGCCAAGCTTCACCACCGAAAAGCCGCCCGCCACCCGCGCCGAATTTGTCGATTATCTCGAACGCCACGCCAAAGAGGTGCATGGCCGTATCGCGACCTATGACATCGAACGCTCCGGCGTCGGCTTCCTGTTCATGTCACGCGATCAGGAACAGTTCGGCGATATATGGAGCGTCATCAAGGCCATGGGTGCCGCGGGTGTGAAGGTTTATTCCACCTCCTCGGCCATTCTGGAGCGCGTCTCCGACGGCCGCTTCGTGATGGGTTACAATATTCTCGGCTCCTACGCGGCAGACTGGGCCTCACGCCACCCGGATGTCGGCATCGTTCTGCCGAAGGATTATACCGTCGTGATGTCGCGCATCGGGCTGGTGCCGGAAGCCGCAGCCAATCCTGAACTCGGCCGCCGCTACCTCGAATTCTTCATGTCCAAGGAAGGTCAGACGATCATGGCCCGGCAATTGCAAATCCCCGCCGTCAGCCCGGAAGTGGCGGGCGAAAACACGGCGAACACCATGCAGGCCATCCACGGTGCGCAATTGCGGCCGGTCCCGGTCAGCCCCGGCCTGATGGTCTATCTGGATCAGGTCAAGCGCACCCGCCTCATCGAGCGTTGGAACGAGGCGCTGCGGTCGCAGTAGGTTTGAGCGCCCCCACCATCCCTCAGTCCTGTGCCTGTCACAGAAATGAGGGTGAAGCAGGCTTCAAAGGCGCAAAACAAAGCCGTCCACACGCCACAGTGGACGTCCGGCACAAATTAATAGAGAGTAAATGCGCAAGGACTTGCGTTGCGTCAGTTAGATGACAGCTTTTTGTGATGCTCTGCAATCCTTCTTCATTCCGTGGAGGCGGAAGAAGATGCGGGAGGAAATCTTGAGGATTGCCAAGGCCCAGCGTTGAGTACTCAGCGTCGGCACAGATGCGCCCTGAAGCCCCTTCCGCATAAACGAAAAACGACGCCCAAAAAGGGCATCCTGAGGAGGGTTTTCTACGTGAAACATTTTCTTATCGGCACATTTCTGGCGGGCATGATCGCGCTTCCGGCGGCTGCGGCAGATTACACCGTCATCGCACCGGCCAATCCCGGCGGCGGCTGGGACCAGACCGCGCGCTCGCTGCAGAGCGTGCTGCAGGAAGAAGGCATTTCCAAGAGCGTTCAGGTGCAGAACGTACCGGGCGCCGGCGGCACCATCGGTCTTGCGCAATTCGCCAGCCAGCAGAAGGGTAACCCGCACGCCCTCATCGTCGGCGGTTACGTCATGGTTGGCGCGATCCTCACCAACAATGCGCCCGTGACGCTGAAGGAAGTAACCCCGATCGCCCGCCTGACCGGCGAATATGAAGCGATCGTCGTTCCGGCATCCTCGCCGCTGAAGACCATCGGCGATCTCATCGACCAGCTCAAGAAGGACCCGGGCAGCGTGTCCTGGGGCGGCGGCTCTGCCGGCGGCACCGACCATATCGCCGTTGGCCTGATTGCCAAGGCGGCCGGCGTCGATCCGACCAAGATCAACTACATCGCCTATTCCGGCGGCGGCGAAGCACTTGCCTCGATCCTCGGTTCGCAGGTCACCGCTGGCGTTTCCGGCTATGGCGAATTCGAAGGCCAGGTGAAGGCCGGCACGCTGCGCCTTCTCGCCGTCACCAGCGAAAACCGTCTTGAGGGCGTCGACGCACCGACGCTGAAGGAAAGCGGTCTCGATGTCGTGGTTCAGAACTGGCGCATGGTTGCGGCCGCTCCCGGCATTTCCGCCGATCAGGAAAAGGCCATCAATGCCGACGTCGATAAGCTGGTGAAATCCGCCAAGTGGCAGGAAACCCTGAAGACAAAGGGCTGGATGGATACCTATCTCGCCGGTGACGCCTTCAAGGAACAGCTTGCCAAGGACACCGCCGCCACCGAAACCATCCTCAAAGACATCGGACTGGTAAAATGAGCCAGGGTTCCAACCCTTCGCATGATCAAAAGCGTCGCCCCGACTGGGCGGCGCTGGTCATCGCCGTCGCCCTCGTCGCCGTTGCCAGCGTCATCTTCTGGGATAGCGCCCGCCTTGCCAGCGTCACCGGTTATTCCCCTGTCGGCCCGGCAACAGTACCCTACGCCATCGCCTTCTGTCTTGTCGGACTGGCGATCTGGACGGCCGTCGAGGCCTGGCGCGGTGATTTTCCCGAGCGCGACAGGCAGGAAATTGCCCCCGTCGTGTGGGTCATTGCCGGCCTTGCCGCCCAGATGCTGCTGCTGACAGTTGCCGGCTTTTCCATTGCCACCGGTCTGCTGTTCGCCTTCACGGCACGCGCTTTCGGCAAACGCAAGCTCTGGTTCTCGATACCGGTCGGCATTGTGCTGAGTTTTGCCATCTGGATCGTTTTTGCCCAGCTGCTGCAGCTTTCGCTGCCCGCCGGACCTCTGGAACGGCTGTTCTTCTGACAGCCATTCCAACCATATTCGAGATCACAGGAACCGCCGGCGCGCACTGACGCCAAAGCCAGCCGTTCCGCCCGCCCTTCCGCTCGACAGGGGGACATCTGTCCATGAGTACCTTTGAATTCCTGCTGCACGGTCTTGAGGTTGCTGCCCAACCCATGAACCTGCTCTACGCGCTGATCGGCGTGACGCTCGGCACCGCCGTCGGCGTTCTGCCCGGCATCGGCCCCGCCTTGACCGTCGCGCTGCTACTGCCCGTCACTTACCGGCTCGATGCTGCCGGTTCGCTCATCATGTTCGCCGGCATCTATTATGGCGGCATGTATGGCGGTTCGACCACCTCCATCCTGCTCAACACGCCGGGCGAAAGCGCCTCGATCGTGACCGCGCTAGAAGGCAACAAGATGGCCCGCAAGGGCAGAGGCGGACCGGCTCTTGCCACCGCCGCCATCGGCTCCTTCGTGGCCGGTCTCATCGCCACCATCGCGCTTGCCTTCGTCGCCCCCTACATCGTCAAGCTGGCGCTGGTCTTCGGCCCACGCGAATATTTCGCGCTGATGGTGCTGGCTTTCGTCACCGTTTCCTCCGCCTTCGGCGATTCGGCGCTGCGTGGTCTCACCTCGCTGTTCATCGGCTTTGCGCTGGCCATCGTCGGCATCGACCAGCTGACGGGCCAAACCCGCATGAGCTTCGGCATCCCCGACCTGCTCGACGGCGTGGAAGTCACGACGCTTGCGGTCGCCATGTTCGCCATCGGCGAGACCCTGTTCATCGTGGCGCAGGGCCAGAGCGGCGACGACAAGGTCGAAGCCGTCAAGGGTTCGGTCTGGATGAGCGCGCAGGACTGGGCGCGTTCGTGGAAGGCTTGGCTGCGCGGCACCCTGATCGGCTTCCCGATTGGCGCGATGCCTGCCGGCGGCGCTGAAATCGGCACGTTCCTGTCCTATGCCACCGAAAAGAAGCTGACCAAATATCCGGAAGAATTCGGCAACGGCGCGATTGAAGGCGTTGCGGGTCCGGAAGCGGCGAACAACGCCTCGGCTGCCGGTACGCTGGTGCCGCTCCTGACGCTCGGCCTGCCGACGACGGCAACAGCGGCCATCATGCTCGCCGGTTTCCAGCAGTTCGGCCTGCAGCCCGGCCCCCTGCTGTTTGCCACCAATCCGCAGCTGGTCTGGGGCCTGATCGCCAGCCTCTTCATCGCCAACCTGATGCTCTTGGTGCTCAACCTGCCGCTCGTCGGTCTCTGGGTGAAGCTGCTGACCATTCCGAAGCCCTGGCTTTACGCCGGCATCCTGCTGTTCGCAACGCTCGGCACCATCGGCGCCAACCCGTCGGTGTTCGAACTCGGCATGCTGCTCGCCTTCGGCATCCTCGGCTACATCATGCGCATCTTCGGGTATCCGATCGCGCCTGCGGTTGTCGGCCTCATCCTTGGCCCGCTCGCCGAACAGCAGCTTCGCCGCGCACTGGCCATCGGCCAGGGCGACCCGACCGTGCTGTTCACCTCGCCGATTGCCGTTGGCCTGTTCATCGTCGCGGCAGCCGCCTTCATCATTCCGCTCATCATGCGTATCCGCGGCCGTGGCGAGGTGCTGACGCAGCTTGCCGCCAACGAGGATTGAGAACCAAAGAACCTCCCAAGGCAACTGGCCCCGTATCTCCGGATACGGGGCTTTTTTTGTGGAACGTTATGGATTGCGGCGAGGTTGGGGGCGGCATAGATTTTATGAAACCCTCTGAGGAACCCTGTCATGCGCAGCCTTGCAATCCTGACCATCCTTGCTTTAACCGGTTGCACTACCGCCGCCCCCGATGTGGAACCCATTCCCGGCAGTATCACCTATGGCGGGCAGCCCCGTACCAAACTGACAAAGTCCCCCGTCGGCAGTACGCTCAGCAACGAATTCGTGATGGGCGACGGAAGGCTGGCGATCGAGACTTACCGGGTGCAGCCGGACCGATCGTTGAAACTGGAGAGGCGCGAAATCGTCGGCGACTGGCCACCGGATTGACAGCGGCTGTCACGTTGGTCGTGATGGGTAAAACAGACGGGTAAAAGGCACCGACCAAAGTGACGCCGGCCTTTCCTTCCCCTCAACGTCACCTCGGACTTGATCCGATCACCACCAACGCAGTGGGATACTCGGGTCAAGCCCGAGCATGACGGGGAAGAGGTTCGAGCAGATGTTTCATCTGCCCCCCACATTTCCCGCTCACGGCAATTCAGAACCATTCTAAAACATAATTTTGATTTCCGCCCGCCTTGCCAATAAAGCTGATAACGGACATCAAGTTAACCGGACGGAAAGCTTTCCGCCGGTCCGGAACCATTCGCAAGGGACATATTCGTGGCCATCAACTTCACCTTCCCCGTTCGGCTGCTGGCGGCAGCGGCCTTCAGTCTTGGCGCGATGACCGCAAGCGCCGAGGAAATGACGATCAAGCACGCCCAGGGCGAGACCGTGCTGAAAGCCGCGCCGAAAAAGGTTCTGGTTCTTGATGTTCCCTCGCTCGACAATCTCGATGCACTCGGCGTCGAGCCGACGGGCGTCGTCGGCTCCAACCTGCCGACCTATCTGCAGAAATATGCCGACGGGAAATATCTGAAGGTCGGCACGCTGTTTGAGCCCGATTACGAGGCGATCAATGCGGCAGAGGCCGATCTCGTCATCGTTGGCGGCCGTTCGCGGGCAAAATATCCGGATGTTGCCAAGATCACACCGGCCATCGACATGTCGGTGGATTCCAAGGAATTCATCGGCAGCGTGAAAGCCAACATCGCCAAGCTTGGCGATATCTTCGGCAAGCAGGAAGAAGCCAAGAAGCTCGATGCCGCCATCGATGAAAAGGTGGCGAAGCTGAAAGAGATCGCCCCCAATTCCGGAACGGCGATGATCCTCGTCACCAATGCCGGCAAGGTCGGCGTTTATGGCCCAGGCTCGCGCACCGGCTGGCTGCACACCGAAATCGGCTTCAAGCCGGTCGCCGAAGACATCGACGACCGTTTCGACCGCGGCGACGTCGTCTCCTTCGAATATCTGGCCGAGGTCAATCCGGAATGGCTGTTCGTGATCGACCGCGATGCCGGCATCGGCCGCGCCACCGATCCCGGCAAGGTGGCCGCGCAGGTGCTGGATAACGAACTGGTCCACCAGACCAACGCCTGGAAGAAAAAGCAGATCGTTTACCTCGACCCGCAGGCGGCCTATATCGTCAGCAGCGGTTATACGGCGCTCACCACCCTGCTCGATCAGGTCTACGAGGCTGTCTCTGACAAGAAATCGTAAAAGCCTCTAGGCATGCGCTTCTGAAGGCTGCTCCATACTCGACGTCATCCTCGGGCTTGACCCGAGGATCCATCGCGCGTCAGGTTGTGGATCCTCGGGTCAAGCCCGAAGATGACCAAGGAGAGGTCGGACACCTGTTTCGGCAGCCTGTCAGGTTACGGGGAGCTTTTACCATTTACGAAAAACCGCCAACGTGAAATCCCTGTCTCTCATCCTTGTCCTGTTGCTAGCCCTGGTGCTCGCCATCACCAGCCTGTTCGTCGGCGTGAGCAACGTTTCGCTCGCAACGCTTTTCGCACCCGACACGAGTGCAGACGCGCTGCGTGTGCTGCTCGTCAGCCGTATTCCGCGCACGCTCGCGCTGATCCTTGCGGGAAGCTCGATGGCGATTGCCGGCCTCATCATGCAGATGCTGGTGCGAAACCGCTTCGTGGAACCTTCCACGGCAGGCACGACGGAATCCGCCGGCCTCGGCCTGCTCGCCGTCACCCTTTTGGCACCGGATACACCGATCTTCGGCAAGATGCTGGTGGCAGCAGCTTTTGCTCTCGCCGGCACCGCGCTGTTCCTGCGCATCCTGCGGCAGGTGCCGCTGCGCGACGTGCTGCTGGTGCCGCTGATCGGCATCATGCTTGGCGGCGTCATTTCCGCCGTCACCACCTTCTTCGCCTATCGCTTCGATCTGCTGCAATCGCTCGGGGCATGGATGACGGGGGATTTTTCCGGCGTACTGCGCGGCCGTTATGAGTTGCTGTGGATCGGTTTTCTCTTCGCCATCGCCGCCTATCTCGCCGCCGACCGCTTCACCGTGGCGGGCATGGGCCGGGACTTCACCACCAATCTCGGTCTCAACTATCGCCGAGTAATGGCGCTCGGCCTCACCATCGTTTCGCTGGTCAGCGCTGTCGTGGTGGTGACGGTGGGCATGATCCCCTTCCTGGGCCTGATCGTGCCGAATGTCGTGAGCCTGATGATCGGCGACAATATGCGCCGCTCGGTGCCATGGGTGGCGACGCTCGGCGCGGTCTTTGTGCTCTCCTGCGACATCATCGGCCGGACGGTGCGCGCGCCTTACGAAATACCCATTGGAACCGTGGTCGGCGTCATCGGCAGCGCGCTGTTCCTCTATCTCCTGCTGCGGAAACGCAACCATGCGTGAGAGAAACCCTGACAGGCGCGCAAAAATCGTTCTGCTTGTGCTTGCCGCACTGGCGCTTATTTCCATGACCGCCTTCATGACGCTCGGCGCCAGGGGAAGCTGGAGTTTCGTGCTGCCGTTTCGCGGCATCAAGCTCCTGTCGCTTTTGCTGGTGGCCTACGCCATCGCCGTTTCCACCGTGCTGTTCCAGACGGTTACCAACAACCGTATCCTCACCCCTTCGGTCATGGGTTTCGATTCACTCTACGTGTTGATGCAGACCGGGCTGATTTTCGTCTTCGGCTCGGCAACAGCCGTGATGATCGATCCTCAACTGAAATTTCTGGTGGAAACCGGGCTGCTCGTCGCCTTTTCCGCCCTGCTCTATCGCTGGCTTTTTGTCGGAGCGGAACGCAGCCTGCATCTTCTCGTCCTGGTCGGTATCGTCTTCGGCGTGTTTTTCCGCAGCCTCTCGGGCTTCATGCAGCGGGTCCTCGATCCGAACGAATACACGGTGCTGCAGGATGTGCTTTTCGCCAGTTTCAATTCCATCGATCCGACGCTGCTCACTGTTTCCGCCATCATCATCGGCGTGGTCACCATTATCGGGCTGCGCCTGATGCACACGCTCGACGTGCTCTCGCTCGGCCGCGCGACGGCCATCAGCCTCGGGGTAGAATACAAGTACACCGTGACCGTCATCCTCGTGCTGGTCTCCGTACTTGTCGCCGTCTCCACTGCGCTCGTCGGCCCGGTCATGTTCTTCGGCCTGCTGGTCGCGGCCCTCGCCCATTATCTCACCGGCAACGGCAAGCATGCCTATGTGCTGCCTGCGGCGATCCTCATCGCCGTGATCTGTCTCGTCGGCGGTCAGGTGGTGCTGGAGCGGGTTTTCGCCTTCGATACGGCGCTCTCCATCATCATCGAATTTCTGGGCGGCATCGTCTTTATCGGTCTCATTCTGAAACGAGGTGCGCGATGATCATCGCCAGTCAGATCAGCAAATCCTATGGTGACAGCGTCGTCATCGACGGCGTCTCGGTTTCCATCCCGGCAGGCGGCGTCACCTCCATCATCGGGCCGAACGGCGCGGGTAAATCCACGCTCCTGTCCATCGTCGCAAGGCTGATGTCCATGGATACGGGAACCGTCACGGTCGACGGGCTGGATGTCACGAAAACCCCCTCCGATACGCTGGCGAAGCGGCTCTCCATCCTGCGGCAGGACAATCACATCTCCTCGCGCCTGACCGTGCGCGACCTTGTCGGCTTCGGCCGCTACCCCTACTCCAAGGGCCGCCCCACCATCGAGGACAAGGCCCATATCGACCGGGCGCTTGAATATCTGCACCTTGAAAATCTGGCCGACCGGTTTCTGGACGAACTGTCCGGCGGCCAACGCCAGCGCGCCTTCGTGGCCATGGTGCTTTGCCAGGATACGGATTATGTGCTGCTTGACGAGCCGCTCAACAACCTCGACATGAAACACGCCTCCAGCATTATGAAAATCATGCGCAAGGCGGCTGACGAGCTGAAGAAGACCGTGGTTCTGGTTCTGCACGACATCAACTTCGCCTCCTGGTATTCCGACACCATCATCGCCATGCGCGAGGGCCGCATCTGTCATCAGGGTCCTGCGGAAGAGATCATCCGTCCCGATATTCTCAAGGAAATCTATGACATGCCGATCAGCGTCAGTGAGATAGACGGCCGGCGCATCTGCCTGTTTTACGAATGACATGATGATTGTGCAGGATTTTTGCTGTCCCGTCGCCTAACATGGAACAGGGCCACAGGCCCGCACGTTAATCGACGGACTTTTCCAAAGCGGCATTCCGTCCGCAACTTCAGGAGACATCGATGAAGACGCACAAGACGAAGAACGACCTGCCTTCAAACGCCAAGTCGACCGTTATCGGCATTCTAAACGAATCGCTGGCTTCGGTGATCGACCTTGCGCTCATCACCAAACAGGCGCACTGGAACCTGAAAGGCCCGCAATTCATCGCCGTGCATGAACTTCTCGATACGTTCCGCACCCAGCTCGACAATCATGGCGACACGATTGCCGAACGTGTGGTCCAGCTTGGCGGCACGGCGCTCGGCAGCCTGCAATCGGTCTCCTCGACAACCAAGCTCAAGGCCTATCCGACCGACATCTACAAGATCCATGACCATCTGGACGCCCTGATCGAACGTTATGGCGATGTGGCCAACATGATCCGCAAGGCCATAGACGATTCCGATGAAGCGGGCGACCCAACGACGGCCGACATCTTCACCGCCGCCTCGCGCGATCTCGACAAGGCGCTCTGGTTCCTCGAAGCGCATGTGCAGGAAAAGAGCTGAGCGGAAATCCGCCCACTTCAAAAACAAAGCGCCCGGATATCCGGGCGCTTTTTTTCTTCTCAGGCATCAGTGCCGCCGCAAAACGGCAAGCCCGATGTCCCGCAACATCTCATGGTCGAGAATGCCGCGCTGGGCGCTGCGGATAAGAACCGCCGCGCACTCGTTGGCAACGTGGCTGCTGCGATCTTGAAGGCACTCGAAACATACGCCATCGAAAATATTCTGCAGATCGGTGATCTGCTCCGGCGACAATTGTGCGCCAACCCGTTCAAAAGCTGCATACGACAAGGCTCATCCTCCTGATGATATGCCAAGTATCGTTTCTTTTTTTCGTGGACAGGAAATTTGTACACCCGAACGAATCACTTGTCGAATCAGATTTTAACCAAATGTAAATAGATTATTTCCTGGCACCGCATCTGGGCGCTCCATTGTGAGACGGCAATAAAAACCAGATGAAACAATATCTTCGCTCAAATATCCATGGCGTCCGAGCCCGCCGCTTCCCGGAAAGGCAGATAAATTCGCAGGCGGGCGGATTTCCACCGAAACCGCAAAAGAAACTGTTGCATTCCAAAAACGATTGAGCGATATAGCACCCGTCGCCGCTTCGGCGGCCCACGGTTCAGCATACTACCCCGGACCGGTGGATTTGAGCGGGTGTAGCTCAGGGGTAGAGCACAACCTTGCCAAGGTTGGGGTCGAGGGTTCAAATCCCTTCGCCCGCTCCAAATTTCCAGAACAGGCCGATAAATCTCTGGCATGCCCGATGCGAGGCGCATCGCCATACGCGAAAATTTCTCGCGCAAAGAAACCGGGAAGAGAGTTCTCTCCCCGGCCCTGATCGTCAGGCGGCCTCGTCCCAGACGGGCGCAAGCCCTTCCGGCGAAACGATGCGGCCATCCGGTCTGGCAAGCGCACGGATTGCCGCCATTTCATCTGCCGAAAGCTGGAAGTCGAAGATGGCGAGATTTTCCTCGACGCGCGCTTCGCTGACCGTTTTCGACAGTGCGACGACGCCCTGCTGCTGCACGAGCCAGCGCAGAACCACCTGTGCTACCGACTTGCCACGGCCCGCGGCAATCTCCTTCAGCACAGGATCGTCAAACACTTTACCATCGGCCATCCCGTAATAACCCGTCACCAACATGCCCGCAGCTTCGGCGGCGGCGATAACCACATCCTGATCGATGTAGGGGTGGTATTCGATCTGGTTGGTCACGATCGGGGCATTGGACAGCTTCACCGCTTCGGCCATCAGCGCCGTGCTGAAGTTGGAAACGCCGATATGGCGCACCTTGCCGGCCTGCCTCACCGCGTTCAGCGCGCCGATCTGCTCGGCAAGCGAAACCGCCTCGTTCGGCCAGTGCAGCAGCAGCAGGTCCACATGGTCGGTCTTCAGCTTTTTCAGGCTCTCATCGACAGAGGCGAGGAAGGCATCGTGCCTGTAGTTCTCGACCCAGACCTTGGTGGTGAGAAACACTTCGCCGCGCGCGACGCCCGAAGCAGCAATGGCTTCACCGACCTCAGCTTCATTGCCATAGATCTGGGCGGTATCGATATGGCGGAACCCGGCCTTCAGCGCATGGGGAACGATACGCAGCACATCGGGGCCGGGAATGCGAAACGTGCCGAAACCAAGCGCCGGGATTGACGCGCCGTTTGCAGTGACATCAAACATATATTTTCTCCTTTGAGGTGGCCCGGCCGGCTTGGGAGCGGCCGGGTATTTCATGAAAAGCTCAGGCAGTTTTCAGCGTCAGCGCGGCGCGGCGGTCGAGCGCGCTGCTCCAGATGGTCAGAAGCAGGGCAACCGCGACGAGGATGGCGCCAACCCAGGGTGTGGCTCCAAGACCCAACGGTGATTCCACCACCAGACCGCCGAGCCACGCGCCGATGGCGATGCCGAGATTGAAGGCGGCGATGTTGAGCGCCGAAGCGACATCGACGGCGCCGGGACGATGCTCCTTGGCAAGCTGCACCACATAAAGCTGCAGGCCGGGAACATTGGCGAAGGAGAGGAAACCAAGCGCGGCAAGCGTGATGAGCGTCAGCATCGGCGAAACCGCGGTGAAGGAAAAGACGAGCAGCACGATGGCCTGCGCCAGGAAGAGGCCAATGAGGGCCCTGGCCGGATTATGGTTGGCGATCCGGCCGCCACCGATGTTGCCAGCCGCGATGGCGATACCGTAAAGCACGAGGATCAGGCTGACGCTCTTTTCCGAAAATCCGGTCACATCCTGCAGGATTGGCGCAAGGAAGGTGAAGGCGACGAAGGTGCCGCCGTAACCAAGCGCGGTCATGGCGAAAACGATGAGCAGGCGGCCGGAGCCGAGAACACGGACCTGATCGAGCAAGCTTGCGGGCGGCGCCTTCTTGAGTGTGTTCGGGAGAAGCGCTGCAATGCCGAGGAAGGCAATGACACCAAGGGCAGCAACGGCCCAGAAAGTTGCGCGCCAGCCGAAGACTTGGCCGATATAGGTGCCGAGCGGAACACCGGTGACGATGGCGACCGTAAGGCCCATGAACATCATGGCAATGGCCGAGGCGCGACGGTTTTCCGGCACGAGATCGGCCGCGATGGTGGAGCCGACCGAGAAAAAGACGCCATGGGCGAAGGCGGCAATGACGCGGGCGACCAGCAGCATCTCATAATTGGGTGAAAGTGCTGCGAGACTGTTACCGACGATGAACAGGGCCATCAGGCCGAGCAGCAGCGGCTTCCTCTCTATCTTGCCGGTCAATGCGGTCAGGATCGGCGCACCAAAGGTCACACCCAGTGCATAGACACTGACGATGAGACCGGCGAGCGGCAGGGTGATATGGAGATCGTTTGCGACAGTCGGCAGCAGACCGACAATGACGAACTCCGTTGTTCCGATCGCATAGGCCGCGATCGTCAGGGCAAATATGGCCAATGGCATGACGAATACCTCTTCGCCCGCAGCTGGATCGCGGGCCTTCTGGACAGCGTGGGGCTGCCCGGTTGGATCAAATTGTATGAGCGCAATATGGGCAAAGGGGACTTGCATGATAATCGGCAAAGCCGGATAAATACCTTTGAATTGATTTCATAGGTGATGCGCGATGGATAACAGGGCCGGAGAGATGGAAGTCTTCGTGGCGGCGGCGGAACTCGGCAGCTTTTCAGCCGCCGGGCGCAGGCTGAAGCTTTCGCCCTCGGCCGTCAGCAAACTTGTCACACGTATCGAAGACCGTCTCGGCACCAGGTTGCTGGCCCGCTCCACCCGGCTCGTAACGCTTACGCCGGAGGGCGAGGTCTATCTGGCGCGGGCCCGACGCATTCTCGCCGACATAGCCGAGACCGAGCAGATCGTGGCGAGCGGCGGCAAGGTGGTGCCGCGCGGGCTGCTACGGGTCAACGCGACGCTGGGCTTCGGCGAACGTTATCTCCTGCCGCTTGCACCGGAATTCCTGTCGCTTTATCCGGAAATCGAGCTGGATATTTCGCTGACTGACGGTGTCATCAGCCTGATCGAGGAACGCACGGACATTGCCATACGCTCCGGCGCCATGGGCGATTCATCGCTGAAGGCAAGAAAGCTAAAGGAAGTACGCCGCGTTATCGTCGCCTCTCCCACCTATATCGAACAATACGGCATGCCGGAAACGCCGCAGGATCTGGCGCGGCACAATTGCCTGAGCTTCAATTTCAGTCGCAGTCTCAATGAATGGCCGTTCCGCGACCCCGGTTCTGCCGATGTCTATCGCCTGCCAGTCACGGGCAATGCCTCCGTCAACAGCGGCATGGCCATGCGCAGGCTTTGCCTAGCGGGGCTTGGGCTCGGTCGGGTCGGTGAATTCCACGTCGAACCCGATATCAGGGCTGGCCTGCTCGTTCCCGTACTGGAAGACTATAGCGCCGAGGACATGGAGGTGATCCACGCGGTTTATGCCGGCCATGAGCATCTCGCAGCCCGCGTGCGCGCCTTCATAGATTTCCTTGCCGCAAGGGTCGGGCGCTGATTATCACACCAGCCCATGCACCAGCTTTGCCAGCCAGTCGACAAAAACGCGGACCTTGTTCGTCACATGTCGGGTCTGCGGATAGACGACATAGATCGGCATCGCCTCCCGTCGCCATTCGGAAAGCACCGGCACCAGCTCTCCGCGCGACAGGGCGTCCCGCACCATGAAGATCGGCAGCTGCACGATGCCCATGCCGGCGAGCGCCGCATTAAGATAGGTGCGGCTGTCATTGACGGAAACGACGTAGTTGGGCGTCAGCTCGACGCTGCGTATGCCATTGTCGAAGGAGGCCGGCATGATCTGCCCGGTGGTGGCATTGAGGTAACCCACCGACAGATGATCCTTCTCCAGGTCCTCCGGTTCTCGGGGCATGCCAAAATTTTCGATATAGGAAGGCGACGCAAATGTTTCGAACCGGAGTTCGCCTACTTTTCGGGCAATCAGCGACTGATCGCGCAACACGCCTACGCGTAGCGCGCAGTCGACATTTTCCGCGATATAATCGACCAGACGGTCGCCGACACCGAGATCGAGACGGATTTGCGGATAGCGCTGGTAAAATTCGCAAAGATGTGGGATAACCACAAGGTCCGCAAAGACACCGGCCATTTCCACGCGCAACCGGCCGGATGGCTGCACCTGCGCGCTGGACATGCTGCCGTCAAGTTCTTCTATTTCCGATAAAATCTGCGATGCACGCTCATAATAGAGAGCGCCGTCCGTTGTCAGCATCACTCGCCGCGTCGTGCGGTTGAGAAGCGTGGTCTGCAAATGCGCCTCGAGCGCCTGGACCATATTGGTGACCGTGGTTTTCGGCATGTTCAGCGCTGTCGCGGCGCGGCTGAAATTGCCGGTTTCCACGACACGCGTAAAAACCCGCATGGCGGAGAGCTGATCCATGATGAGATTATCCGTATTTTTGGAATAGTGTTTTCATTTTGGCATACTTGATCGTTTTTCTCCGAACAATAATATAAATTTCAGATTTTGCAAATGTGATGCACTGCTCAAGGTGGTGCAACGGGACCGGATCAGATGAACGCGCACTGGGAGAATATCAAAAGCTGTGGGGGCTTCGCGTCCCAGCTTTCCGTGCGCCGATATGAAGGTTCGAGCCTGTGCAGCCAACCGCCCGTCGTACTTTATCTGCGCGGCGGTTCGTTTCTGGAACCCGGCCTGGAGCCGGGCGGCAATTGCCCGGAACTTCCGGTCGCGCGCGCGCTTGCAGAAAGCGGCGCGGTGGTCGTGGAGGCCGATTACAGCAGGCCGTCCGGCAACGAATTTCCGATGGTTATCGACTGCGCTTACGAAGCGCTCGATCGCCTGAGCCGGGATCGAAAGCATTATGGCGGCGCGAAATCGCTGCTGTTCGTGGCCGGCGAAGAGGCAGGCGGCAATGTGGCGGCGGGGCTTGCCTTGAAGGCCCGTGACCGCATGCCGGGCAAACTTGCCGGTCAGATACTTCTGTCGCCCATGATCGATCCGATGATGACGACGGAATCCTTCCGCGACGCGGACAGGATCGGCATGCGCCAGCGCTGGGCGGATGGC
Organism: Agrobacterium sp. MS2; assembly: GCF_003261015.1. NCBI lineage: Bacteria > Pseudomonadati > Pseudomonadota > Alphaproteobacteria > Hyphomicrobiales > Rhizobiaceae > Agrobacterium > Agrobacterium sp. MS2. The sequence goes on from NZ_QLNF01000013.1 coordinate 50,745, forward strand.
TGGAGCCATTACCTTGCCAAGGCGTGCGGGTTTTTTCACCCCTATGCCGCACCCTGCCAGTGCACGCGGCTGAACCGGGTGGCGCCGGCGCTGATCTTTACCGCCGAGGACGACCCTCTGCGCGACGAAACGGTCAATTACGGAGACCGCCTCATCGCCTCAGGCGTTAGCGTTAGGCAGCATGTTTTCCCCGCCGGCGTCGGCTGGACGGGGCTTTATCAAGGAGAGGGCGGCGGATGGGTCTCATCCGTCTGTTCGGAGTTCAAGACTTTCGTTGACCAGTTAAACCACTGAAATTTCGCATTTTGAGCATGTCCAGTAAAAGTGCGTAGCGGTTTTACGTCCGGATCATGCGACGAAGTAAAATAGATGAACGACCTGCTCCCGATCGGGGGCGAAGGAGATACCCATGACGCTGAACACAAAGCGCCGGGCCCTGACGGGCGCCGGTATCGGGCTTGCCATGTCCGTTGCAGCAGCAGCACTGTTTTTCGACCTCCCCACCAGTCGCGATGCAACGGCCGCTTCCACGCCTGCTGAAACACCAGCGATCCCTGTCACCGTTGCCAAGGTTGAAAGCCGCGACGTGATGCGCTGGGAGGAATTTTCCGGCCGTCTGGAAGCCGTTGACCGGGTGCAGATCCGCTCCCGCGTCGCCGGCCAGATCAAGGCTGTGCATTTTCGCGAAGGCGCGCTGGTGAAGGAAGGCGATCCCCTCTTCACCATCGATCCGGCCCCCTATCAGGCCGCCGTTGCCGGCGCTGAAGGACAGGTTGCGTCCGCCGAAGCCAAGGTCAGCCTTGCGAAAACGGAACTCGACCGTGGCCGCCGGCTTTCCGACAACCGCACCATCTCGCAGAGCGATCTCGACCAGCGCCAGAGCTCGTTTGCGGATGCCGAAGCCCAGCTTCGCGCCGCCCGCGCAGCACTCACCACGGCGCAACTCGATCTCGGTTACACCGAAATCCGCGCACCTGTTTCAGGCCGCGTCGGCCGCATCGAAATCACCGCCGGCAACCTCGTCGCCGCCGGTTCCACCTCGCCGGCACTGACGACCCTCGTGTCGGTCAACCCGATCTATGCGAGCTTCAACGCCAGCGAAGGCGTGGTGGCCAAGGCTCTTGCCGAGCTGCCGAAGACCGATGGCGCCCTGCCGGCTCTCGAACAGATCCCAGTGGAAATCGGCACGCTTTCGGATGAAGGCACGCCGATCAAGGGTACGCTGCACCTGATCGACAATCAGGTGGATTCGGCAAGCGGCACCATCGGTGTGCGCGCCGTCTTCGACAATCCCGATGGCAGGTTGATCCCCGGCCAGTTCGTGCGGGTGCGCATGGGCGAACCGAAGCCGGAAAACCGCATCGTCATCAGCGATCGCGCCATCGGCACGGATCAGGACAAGCGCTTCGTCTTCGTGGTCGATGCCGAAAACAAGGTGAGCTACCGCCAGATCAAGCCGGGCGCGCCGGCCGATGGCCAGCGCATCATCGAAAGCGGCCTTGCTGCCGGTGATACGATCGTCGTCAACGGCCTGCAGCGCATCCGTCCCGGCGCAACCATCGCACCTCAGGCGGAAGATAAGGTTGCTGCCTCGCAGTAATCCATCTCTTTGATCAGTAAGCGTCCCGCGCTTTCGCGAGACGCGCATTCAGACAGAACCGGCCTTCACCGGCGGCAGAATTGCCGCCGGAGCGGCCTTCGCATTCCAAAATATACCCGGAGAGGGACTGGATATGAATATTTCCAGATTTTTTGTCGACCGGCCGGTATTTGCCGGCGTCTTGTCGATCCTGATTGTGGTGGCAGGCCTTCTTGGCATGCGCGCCCTGCCGATTTCGGAATATCCCGAAGTCGTTCCGCCATCCGTCGTCGTGCGCGCCACCTATCCCGGTGCGAACCCGACCGTTATCGCTGAAACCGTCGCGACACCGCTCGAAGAACAGATCAACGGTGTCGAAGACATGCTCTACATGGGCAGCCAGGCGACGTCGGACGGCGTGCTGACGCTCACCGTCACCTTCAAGCTCGGCACCGATCCTGATAAGGCCCAGCAGCTTGTGCAGAACCGCGTCTCGCAGGCCGAACCGCGCCTGCCGGCGGAAGTGCGCGCGCTCGGCATCACCACGGTCAAGAGCTCGCCCGACTTCATCATGGTCGTCAACCTTGTCTCCAAGACCGACGCCTATGACATCACCTATCTGCGCAACTATGCGACGCTGAACGTCAAGGACCGTCTCGCCCGCATCGAAGGCGTGGGTCAGGTGCAGGTCTTCGGCGCGGGTGACTATTCCATGCGCGTCTGGCTCGATCCGCAGAAGGTGGCCGAGCATGATCTCGCCGCCAGCGACGTCTCCGACGCCATCCGCCAGCAGAACGTGCAGGCCGCGGCCGGCGTCATCGGCGCTTCACCAAGCCCGAACGGTGTCGACCTGCAGCTCAACGTCAATGCCCAGGGCCGTCTGACGACGCCGGAAGAATTCGGCAACATCATCGTCAAGAGCGGCGCAAACGGTGAAATCACTCGCCTGCGCGATGTCGCGCGCATCGAACTCGGTGCAGCCGATTACACGCTGCGTTCTCTGCTCGATGGTGAGCCGGCCGTGGCCGTCGCCGTCCTCCAGGCGCCCGGCTCCAACGCCATCGAAATCGCCGACAATGTCCGCGCCACCATGGATAATCTGCAATTGGCGATGCCCGATGGCGTGAAATACGAGATCGTCTACGATACGACGAAATTCGTGCGCTCCTCCATCGAGAAGGTTGTCGATACACTCCTCGAGGCCGTTGGCCTCGTGGTGCTTGTCGTCATCCTCTTCCTGCAGACGTGGCGCGCCTCGATCATTCCGCTGATCGCCGTTCCGGTCTCGATCATCGGCACCTTCGCCGTCATGTATGCCTTCGGCTTCTCCATCAACGCGTTGACGCTGTTCGGCCTTGTGCTCGCCATCGGCATCGTGGTGGATGACGCGATCGTGGTCGTCGAAAACGTCGAGCGAAATATCGAAAACGGGCTCTCACCGCGTGACGCCACCTATAAGGCGATGCGCGAAGTCTCCGGTCCGATCATCGCCATTGCGCTGGTACTGGTCGCCGTCTTCGTGCCGCTCGCCTTCATCTCCGGCCTCTCCGGCCAGTTCTACCGGCAGTTCGCGCTGACGATTGCCATCTCCACCGTCATTTCGGCCATCAACTCGCTGACGCTGTCACCCGCGCTTGCGGCCCTGCTGCTGAAGGAACATGGCGCACCGAAGGACTGGCTCACCCGCTTCATGGACAAGATCCTCGGCTGGTTCTTCCGCGGCTTCAACCGTGCCTTCGGCGCGGCCTCGAACGGCTACGGCAAGACCGTCGGCGGGCTGGTGACGCGCAAGAGCCTCGTCATGATCGTCTACATGGCGCTGGTGGCCGCCACCTATGGCATGTTTACGACAGTTCCGAGCGGCTTCGTGCCGGCGCAGGACAAGCAGTACCTCATCGGTTTCGCGCAGCTTCCTGATGGCGCAACGCTCGACCGTACCGAAAGCGTGATCAAGCGGATGAGCGAGATCGCCATGGAAACGCCCGGTGTCAGCCACGCCATCGCCTTCCCCGGCCTGTCGATCAACGGCTTCACCATCGGTTCCAATTCCGGCATCGTTTTTGCGGTTCTCGACGACTTCGAAAAGCGCAAGACACCGGAACTGTCAGGTGGCGCCATCGCCATGCAGCTGAACCAGAAATATGCCGGCATTCAGGACGCCTTCATCGCCATGTTCCCGCCGCCGCCGGTCAACGGTCTCGGCCAGACAGGCGGCTTCAAGCTGCAGATCGAAGACCGCGCCGGTTACGGCTACCAGACGCTGGACGAAGCGGCGAAAGCCGTTATCGCCAAGGCATATCAGACGCCGGAGCTGGCAGGCATTTTCTCCAGCTACCAGATCAACGTGCCGCAGCTCTTCGCCGATCTCGACCGCGCCAAGGCGGAACAGCTGGGCGTCTCCGTCAGCGACGTCTTCCAGACGCTGCAGATCTATCTCGGCTCGCTCTATGTCAATGACTTCAACGCCTTCGGTCGCACATACAGCGTCCGTGTGCAGGCGGATTCACAGTTCCGCGCCCACGCCGAAGATATTGGCCGCCTGAAGGTTCGCTCGGCAACGGGTCAGATGATCCCGCTGTCGACGCTCCTGAAGGTGAATGCGACGACCGGACCGGAGCGCACCAACCGTTATAACGGCTTCCTTGCGGCCGATATCAACGGCGGACCGGCACCGGGCTTCTCTTCGGGTCAGGCACAGGCCGCGATCGAAAAGATCCTCGCCGAAACCCTGCCCGCGGGCGTCGATTACGAATGGACGGATTTGACCTATCAGCAGATTCTCGCCGGCAATTCCAGCATCGTGGTTTTCCCGCTGGCGCTGCTGCTCGTCTATCTCGTGCTCGCTGCGCAATATGAAAGCCTGACCCTGCCGATCGCGATCATCCTGATCGTCCCGCTCGGCGTGCTCGCAGCCCTCACGGGCGTCTGGCTGACGGGAGGGGATAACAACATCTTTACGCAGATCGGCCTTGTCGTCCTTGTCGGTCTCTCGGCGAAAAACGCGATCCTGATCGTGGAATTCGCCCGGGAACTGGAATTCGAGGGACGAACGCCGCTTCAGGCGGCCATCGAGGCAAGCCGGCTTCGCCTGCGCCCGATCCTGATGACTTCGCTCGCCTTCATCATGGGCGTGGTGCCGCTGGTCGTCTCGACAGGTGCCGGTGCGGAAATGCGCGCCGCCATGGGTGTCGCGGTCTTCTCCGGCATGATCGGCGTGACGTTCTTCGGCATCTTCATGACTCCGGTCTTCTATGTGCTGGTGCGCAAGCTGGCGGGCAACCGTCCGCTCATCCAGCACAAGCAGGAAGAACCGGCCAATTCGGACTACAAGCTCGAAAAGGCCGGCTGAGACCGACACCTATCCACCGCAACCTTCGACGCAAGCCCGCCGCGCATCCCGAGATGCGCGGCGTTTTATATGGAAAGATGTGTATGCGCCTCTTCTGAAATTGAATCAGTTTCAAGTGCTTAACGGTAATACAGGCCGCGTTCCGGCCGCACCACAATTGGCAAAAGTCAATATAGATGTTGGTGACTGCACGCAGAGGAAGAAACAATGATATTTTATGCTTTGTATTTTGTGTTACTTTCCAAGAACAGGGTGATTCGGACTAAATGATTTAGTTCAGGGGCGACATGATGGAGCAGGATTACGAGAACTGGGCGACCACCGTTGCCTATTCGATAGTGATGCATGAGGGTCTTGATCTCGCGCTTTCCGCGCAAAATCTCGATAGAGGCAAGACCAGAAACAATCGTGAGCGGTTGATGGAAGCCATTCGCACATCCTTGCTGGAAGCGCGCTCACGCAGCCACGTGACAGCGGCGCAACGGGTTTAAGCCGGCCTCCTGAGATTGTTGCGGCAGCTTTCCTGGGCACGCCGCTGCAAGATCAGGCCGGAAGCAGGTCGGTCCGCACCGCGGCTTTCAGCGGCAGATGATCCGAAGCGATACGCGCCAGTGCGCTGTCATGCGCTTCGACCTGCTCGATCAGCCCTTCACGATTGGCGATGATCCGGTCCAGAGCCAGCACCGGCAGGTTGGACGGAAAACTGGGTACGGCTGGCGGCAAAGCGCCGAAAGCATCGCGAAACGTATTGAGTGATGAACCATTGCCGAGGCGCCATTCATTCAGGTCTCCCATGAGAATGGTCGGGCATTCATCCCTCGCTTCAAGAAGGCCGATCAGAGCCTTCGCCTGCTGGGCACGGGAATGCCGCAGCAGCCCGAAGTGAGCGGCAATGACCCGCAGGGTGCCGCCGCGCTTCAGATCCAGTTCGACAACGAGCGCGCCACGCGGCTCAAGCCCGGGCAGCTTCAGGGTATGAACCTCCCTGACCGCGCCCTCCTTGAACAGGACGACATTGCCATGCCACCCATGCGCCTTCACCCCGACCTGCACAGGCACGGGGACAAGGCCGCTTTCCCTTTCCAGCCGGGCGAGATCGAGCAGCCCGGTGCGTTCGCCGAAGCGGCTGTCGGCCTCTTGCAGCGCAATGATATCCGCCCCGATTTCCTGAATCACGCGACTGGTGCGATCAGGATCGAACTTGCGGTCCCGGCCCACGCATTTATGCACGTTGTAGGAGGCGATAACGGGAAAATCATGCGCCTTTTCCGCAGGCTTGGCATTCTGCCGCTGACGGTGATTGCGCAGCGAGTCCATCACAAAGGCCGGCAGGCTGGTATTCCGCGCCAGTACCGCTTTTTCGTTTTCCAGCACGCCGTCTTTTTTCACACGTCATCTCCGCTCAAAGATAGGGCGAGGCCAGCCACAGTACCCGTTCCACAAAACGAACAACGAACGGACGCGCTTTCAGTTCGCTCAGTCTTACAGGTATTGCGGCGTCGCGCGCCGTCGAGATCGTCTGCGTGATGGCCTGTCCGAACGCTTCGTCCATAACCTCCAGATCGATCTCGAAATTCAGACGCAAAGAGCGGGGATCGAGATTGGACGAACCGATGTAGCTCCACCGTCCGTCGATCACCAGCATCTTCGAATGATTGAACGCTCCCGTCGCCCTCCATATCCGGCAATAGTTGCGCAACATCTGATCGAACTGCGCCGTCATCGCCCTGTCGACAAGCACCAGATTATTGCTTTTCGGCACGACGATATCAACGACGACGCCGCGTCGCGCCGCCGTAATCAGCGCCGAAATAAGCTCCCGATCCGGGAGAAAATAGGGCGACATGATGAGAATCGACGACCTTGCGATGGAAAAAGCGCCGGTCAGCATCTTGTGATTGGTCTCGATGCTTTTGTCCGGCCCGGAGGAGCAAACGCGGGCAACGATCTGCGAGCCCGGCACGCCTTCGGGAATAGCGATATCCCAGACCGGCGTATCCAGAAGTTCCTTTGTCGTGAAACGCCAGTCTTCCGCCGCAATGGAGAAAAAATCCGCTACCACCGGTCCGCTGATCTTGAAATGCGTGTCGTGCGATTGTCTTCCCTGGCCGAATTCCTCGGTAAAACCCTCGCGTATGTTCATGCCGCCACTAAAGGCGACACGCCCGTCTACCACGAGAATCTTGCGGTGGGTGCGCAGATTGGCGTAGGGCAGCCGCAGACCCATGATGACGTTACCGTTGAAGACGTTGGCGACGATGCCCCTCTCCCGCAGCGTCGGCAGGATGCTCGGAACCGAATAACGCGCGCCCACGGCATCGATGAGCACCCTCACCTCCACGCCGCGCTGTTTTGCCCGCTGGAGGGCGGAAACGAAGCGGGCGCCGATCCGGTCATTATCGAAAATATATGTTTCGAGGATGATCGACCGTTTCGCCTGCTCGATCGCTTCCAGCATCGCCGCATAGGCGGCGTCACCCGTGGCGATGGGTTCGATGCTGTTGCCAGTCGTCAGTGCATGGCGGGTCACCCGGTCACCCAGTACCTTCATCGCCGCGAAACGGCGGCCGAACCGCTCGGCTACCAGCTCACCGCCAGCGTCGAAACGGGCCACGCGGTCCATGATCTCGTCCTGCATGAAGGACCGCTGCTGGGTAATGTTGGACCGGCGGATGCGGTTGATGCCGGCAATGGCATAGATGACCGCACCGACGATGGGCGACAGCACGATGACGCCGACCCAGCCCAGTGCCGAGCGAACTTCTTCCTTCGTCATGGTGGCGTGCACGGCCGCCACGGTTCCCATCAAAACGGAGAGAACGGCAAGAATATGCGGCCAATAGGCGATGATGAGAGCGAGCATGAATACAACTATAGGGCATCAGGCGGAAAAGTGTAACGCGGTTTTCCGAAAGCCGCCGCCTTAACGAGAAATCGGTGCAGCGATCCCGCAACGAGAGGCGTTCCCTGACGGCGGCAAAACGACCGCCATGCTTTTGCGGGACAGACCCTTGCGGGATTAACGGTGGAAACTGGTCTTGCGATATGTCATGAGAGCGCATCTTGATCTTTGGGCGGGGGCAGCATTGGTGGGCTTTCTGCCGCGTTTGAACGCAAGAAGGCCGTGATGCAGGACAATACCCAAGGCGCCGTCATCGTCATTTCCAGCCATGTCATGCGGGGCTCCGTTGGCAACCGCGCGGCAGTCTTCGCGCTGGAGACACTCGGTTTTCCGGTTTGGGCAGTGCCCACCATCGTCATGCCCTGGCATCCCGGCCACGGACCATCCACCCGCATGCGCTTTCAGGACGAAGACTTCGACAAGGCGATGACCGACCTCGAAAACGCCAAATGGATCGGCGAGGTCAAGGCGGTTCTGACCGGTTATTTCGGCAGCGCCTCGCAGGTGCGTGCCGTCGCAAGGCTGATCCGAAATCTCAAGGAAAAGAACCCGGCGCTGATTTACGCCTGCGATCCTGTCATGGGTGATCTGGGCGGGCTTTATATTCCCCTTGAGACCGCCGAAGCCATCCGCGATCACCTCATTCCGCTTGCCACGGTCGCCACGCCCAACCGATATGAACTCGCCTGGATGAGCGGCGCCGCGCTTGAGACCAACAGCGCCATCATGGATGCAGCGCTTTCCCTCGGCCCGCCAAAAATGCTTGTCACCTCGGCGGTGCCGATGATGACGGGCGGCACCGGCAACCTTTACCTCAGCGGCCGCCACGCGCTGCTCGCCGAACATCGCGCCATTGAAAATGCGCCTAACGGCCTCGGCGACCTGATGTCGGCGCTGTTTCTTGCCCGCCTGCTGGAAGGTCTGGATGACGAAAAGGCGCTGCAGCTCGCAACCGCCAGCGTGTTCGAAATTCTGGCCCGCACAAAAAAACGCGACATGAACGAACTGACGCTGGAGACGGATTCTTCAAGCCTCTCCACACCCATGGCCATGGTGCAGATGCGTCATCTCTTGCATCCTTCGCGCAGCAAGCGCAAATAGCGGCTAGAGCATTTCCGTGAAACGTGGCCCTTGGTCTTCGTCCGGAAATGCGACAAGCAAGGAGTTGGAGCGGTTTCACGGCTCGAAGAAAAGCGAAAATGCTCCAAAGGATTGGTCTTCAACGCACCGAGTTCTTCCCTTGATCTCGGTCCAACCACAACGGTACTGCGATAGATGAAAGATTTTCCGGAAAACCTTCTCAACGGCTATAAGAACTTCATGAGCGGTCGTTATGCCGACGAGCGCGAAAGATACCGCGTTCTGGCCGATACCGGACAGAAACCGCAGACCCTGTTCATTGCCTGTTGTGACTCCCGCTCCGCGCCGGAAACCATTTTCGACTGCGGCCCGGGAGAGCTTTTTGTCGTCCGCAATGTTGCCAACATGGTGCCGCCCTTCGAGCCGGACGGGCAATATCACGCCACCTCGGCGGCCATCGAATATGCGGTTCAGGTGCTGAAGGTGAAGGATATCGTCGTCATGGGCCACGGTCGCTGCGGCGGCATTCAGGCGGCGCTCGATCCCAATCTGGAGCCGCTGTCGCCCGGTGATTTCATTGGCAAATGGATGAACATGGTCAAGTCGGCCGCCTCGCAAATCCAGAGCAACGACGTCATGACCGCCTCTGAGCGGCAGACGGCGCTGGAACGCGTTTCCATCCGCAACTCCATCGCCAATCTGCGCGGCTTCCCCTTCGTCAAGGCACAGGAAACCGCCGGCAAGGTGAAGCTGCACGGCGCATGGTTCGATATTTCGACCGGCGAATTGTGGGTGATGGACGGCAAGACCGGCGACTTCCGCCGCCCGGATCTGTGATTGGCAGGTAATAGCTACCGGCCAAACTCAACGCTCGTCACCCCGGACTAGATCCGGGGTCCAGCGCGATCAAGTCCTTGATCGCCAAAGACTCTTTCACGGCGCGGACGCGCCGTGACTGGATGCCGGATCAAGTCCGGCATGACGGAAGTGGAATTCGCGCGTGGAAAGCAGCCTTATTGGCCGTCAATCGCCTTGCCGATGAAGGCGATCGCCTGCTGGTAGACACTTGCGGCGTTCCAGCCCTGAATTGCCGCGTAATTCGCCTGCCCCTGCTGGTAGCCTGCACCGCGCTGCCAGCCATGGCCGACGAGGAAGTTCGCGGTGGACGCCAGCGCGTCGGCGCGCGAACCGACGAGATCGATCCGACCGTCGCGGTCGAAATCCACGCCGTAGCGCACGACGTTCAGCGGCAGGAACTGCGTCTGGCCGATTTCACCATGGGCGGCACCCTTGGCGTTGACGTTCAGCGAGCCGCTGCCGACGAGTTTCAGAGCCGCATAAAGCTGCTCGGTGAAATAGTCCGAACGGCGGCAGTCAAAAGCAAGCGTTGAAACGGCGGAAAGCGTGTGCTGGTTGCCCATGAAACCGCCAAAGCCTGTTTCCATGCCCCAGATGGCGAGCAGCGGACCAGCCGGCACGCCATAGGCACGCTCGATGGAGGCGAACAGTGCGGCGTTGTTCTTCTTCATGGTCTTGCCGCGCGAAATGATCGTCTGACCGCCGCGCTTCTGCATGAACTGCTCGAAGGAAAGCTTGAAGCTGTGCTGACCGCGATCGGCGCGGATCGTCGCCTGGTTGTAGGAGACGCCGGAGAAAGCCCGGTCGAGCACCGAGGCGCTGACGCCGCGACCCGCCGCTTCCTGCTTGAAGGCGCTGACCCAGGCATCGAAGCCCGCCGAAGTGTTGCCGCATTGCGCGGCCATAACCGGCGTCGCTGCCAGAACCGAGACCATGGCCACACCAGCCAGAATTACCTTCATTGCCCGCATCAAAATCTGCCTTCGATATCCTTTGGGGAGTTTTTCCCGAGAACCAAACCGTCAATACTGTATGATTCAGGTGCCAAAACTGTCTTTTGGCGGCCTAAATTGCCTTTCGGCAGCAAGGCCTGCAAATAAACTGGCCGTGATCTCGCCAATTATAAAACCCGCCTGCCCCACACAGAACAGACGGGTTATACTTAACGAACCTTAAAAATTCGTATCTCGGATCAGGCGGCCGCCTTGCGCGGCTTGATGAAGCCACGATTGATCAGCAGTTCGGCGATCTGGACGGCGTTAAGGGCAGCACCCTTGCGCAGGTTGTCAGAAACAACCCACAGGTTGAGACCGTTTTCGACCGTCGCATCTTCGCGGATACGCGAGATGTAGGTCGCGTCTTCGCCAGCGGATTCAACCGGCGTGATGTAACCGCCGTTTTCGCGCTTGTCGATCACGAGGCAACCCGGTGCTTCGCGCAGGATGTCACGGGCCTGATCGGCGGTGATCTCGTTTTCGAACTCGATATTGACCGATTCCGAATGGCCGATGAAGACAGGGACGCGCACGGCCGTGCAGGTCACCTTGATCTTCGGATCAAGCATCTTCTTGGTTTCGGCCAGAACCTTCCATTCTTCCTTGGTGTAGCCGTCTTCCATGAAGACGTCGATGTGCGGGATAACATTGAAGGCAATGCGCTTGGTGAACTTCTTGGCTTCGACCGGGTCGGCCACGAAAACGGCGCGGGTCTGCTGGAAAAGCTCGTCCATGCCTTCCTTGCCGGCGCCGGACACCGACTGATAGGTGGAGACGACGACGCGCTTGATCTTGGCGAAGTCATGCAGCGGCTTCAGCGCGACAACAAGCTGCGCCGTGGAGCAATTGGGGTTGGCGATGATGTTCTTCTTGGTGAAGCCTGCAACCGCATCGGCGTTGACTTCCGGTACGATCAGCGGAACGTCCTGATCGTAGCGCCATGCGGATGAGTTATCGATGACGACGCAGCCCTGCTGGCCGATCTTCGGCGACCACTTCTTGGAAACATCGCCGCCTGCAGACATCAGGCAGATATCCGTGTCGGAAAAATCGTAGTTCTCGAGGTTCGAGACCTTCAGCGTGCGGTCGCCATAGGAGACTTCCGTGCCCTGCGAACGGGCGGAAGCGAGCGGCACGACTTCATCGGCGGGAAAACCGCGTTCGGCCAGGATATTGAGCATTTCGCGACCGACGTTGCCGGTGGCGCCTGCAATTGCAACTTTGAAACCCATGATCAAGCTCTCTTTCTGTCTCTCCTCTTTTTGGTGAGGTGGGAACCCGCATCATCAGATCGCGGCTTCCTCGATCCCCAGCCAAACCGGGGAGAGAGCGGTGGCCAGAGACGTCAGACGGTTTTAATCGTCGTTTTGGCCGTAATTCGGATAGAATAAGAAAGGCGCGGATCATCGCCGGCGGATTGTGCCGGTCCTTCCATGACGAACATGTCTGCAACATGCATGCGCAAGGTGATGCTCCTTCTTCGCGAGAAGCTATTAGAAGGTTTCTCGGTTCTGTCAAGGAAAAAGGCGCGTCATGCAGCCGCTCGGACCAAAGCACAAATCGCCGCAGCGACATATTCGGGACGTTTAACATTAGACTAAAGTCATAATCCGAAAGCATCGCTCTTATTGGGGTTAATTTTCTGTCACTCTCATGATCCGCGCATTGCAGCCGCAAGGTGAGTCCAGAGGAGAGAGTTGGGCTCCGCAATGCGTCGATTGGGACATCTGTGGAGGACAGACAATGGCAAATGTTGCAGCCGTAAGCGGCGCCGCCCGTCCGATGACGGGTGAAGAGAAGAAGGTGATTTTCGCCTCTTCTCTCGGAACAGTCTTCGAATGGTACGATTTCTATCTCTATGGCTCGCTGGCGATTTACATCGGCGCGAACTTCTTCAGCCAGTATCCGGAAACGACGCGTAACATCTTCGCTCTGCTGGCCTTTGCCGCTGGCTTCCTCGTCCGCCCCTTCGGCGCACTGGTCTTTGGCCGCCTCGGTGATATCGTCGGCCGCAAATATACCTTCCTCATCACCATCCTCATCATGGGTGTGTCCACCTTCCTCGTCGGCGTCCTGCCCAGCGCATCGCAGATCGGCATTGCCGCTCCGATCATCCTGATCGTTCTGCGCATGCTGCAGGGTCTGGCGCTTGGCGGTGAATATGGCGGTGCCGCAACTTACGTGGCCGAACATGCCCCCAACGGCCGCAGGGGCTATTACACCTCCTGGATCCAGACGACGGCGACGCTCGGCCTGTTCCTGTCACTGGTGGTTATCCTCGGCGTGCAGTTCGCGCTCGGCAAGGAAGCTTTCGCTGCCTGGGGCTGGCGCATTCCCTTCCTCGTTTCCGTTCTGCTGCTTGGCGTATCCGTCTGGATCCGTCTGAAGATGAACGAATCCCCCGCCTTCAAGAAGATGAAGGAAGAGGGCAAGACGTCGAAGGCGCCGCTCAGCGAAGCCTTCGGCCAGTGGAAGAACGCCAAGATCGCGCTCATTGCGCTTGTCGGTGCCGTCATCGGCCAGGCCGTTGTCTGGTACACGGGCCAGTTCTACGCCCTTTTCTTCCTGCAGAGCATTCTGAAGGTCGACGGACAGTCGGCCAACATCATGGTGGCGGCAGCGCTCATTCTTGGCACCAGCTTCTTCGTTATCTTCGGCTGGCTTTCAGACAAGATCGGCCGCAAGCCGATCATCATGGCCGGCCTCATCCTTGCCATGCTGACCTACTTCCCGCTGTTCAAGGCACTGACCTGGGCAGGCAACCCGGCGCTTGCACAGGCACAGGCGAGCGTTCGCGCCACCGTGACTGCCGCACCGGGCGACTGCAAGTTCCAGTTCAACCCGACGGGCACGGCGAAGTTCACCACGTCCTGCGATATCGCCACCTCGTTCCTGACACGCAACTCGGTGCCTTACGACGTGGTTGCGGGCGCAGCCGGCCAGCCGGCCACCGTGAAGATCGGCGACGCCACCATTACCAGCTACGACGCCGTCGCCGCCGGCGCGGATGCGGCAGCCAAGGACAAGGCGTTCCAGAAGCAGGTCAACACGGCGCTCCACGATGGCGGTTACCCGCTAGTGCGTGGCGCGGCACAGGTGCCGGACGCGAAACTGGACGCCTTCATTGCCGCAAACCCGGAACTGAACCTCAATGCAGACGCCGTTCGCGCTGCCGACAAGAAGATGGTTGCGACCGACAAGCTGGTGGCTGACAAGCTGCTGACCCCGGCCGAAACCGGTGGTGCAGCCGAAATGGCCGTTTACACCGTGGCCGGCGGCGGCGCCTTCTCCATGGTGGCCGATCCGGCTGCCGTGAACTGGGTTGTCATCATCGCGGTTCTCACCGTCCTCGTGATCTACGTGACGATGGTCTATGGCCCGATCGCAGCTTTGCTGGTCGAACTGTTCCCGACCCGCATCCGCTACTCCGGCATGTCGCTGCCATACCACATCGGCAACGGCTGGTTCGGCGGCCTTCTGCCCGCCACCGCCTTCGCCATGAGCGCGGCCAAGGGGGACATCTATTATGGCCTCTGGTATCCGATCATCTTTGCAGGCATCACGCTGGTCATCGGCATGCTGTTCCTGCCGGAAACCAAGGATCGTGATATCCACGCCATGGATTGAGTGGCAGTCGATGAAACGCAGCAATCACCCGGCGCTTCGGCGCCGGGTTTTTTGTTGCCGCCGTACCGCCATCGCCGAAAATGGGCTTTTCCAGCCTGTCAATCCGCCGCAGGTAGAAAAACAGCAAGAACAAGACAAAAACACTCGAAATGGGCTATGACGGCTTATCAGGACGGGAATGGGAGAGCAGTTTTGAGAATCGGGACACCTAAGGAATTATATGAGGGCGAAGCCCGCGTTGGCATGACGCCGGATAGCGCTCAGGCTTTGCAGAAACTGGGATATGATTGCGTCATCGAAGCCGGCGCCGGCAAGGCGGCCGGTTTTTCTGACGACGCCTATCGCGCCGCAGGCGTGACCGTGGTCGACAGCGCTGAGGCGCTTTACACCGGCTCCGACATCATCGCCAAGGTTCGTCCGCCTGAAACCTCGGAGATTGATCGCCTGTCTTCTGACAAGACGCTGATCTCGTTTTTCTATCCCGCCCAGAACAAGGACCTTCTGGAGCAGGCGAAGGAAAAGGGCGCTAACGTCATCGCCATGGACATGGTGCCGCGCATTTCCCGCGCCCAGAAGATGGACGCGCTCTCCTCCATGGCCAATATCGCCGGTTATCGCGCGGTGATCGAGGCCGGCAATAATTTCGGCCGGTTCTTCACCGGGCAGGTCACCGCCGCCGGCAAGGTGCCCCCCGCCAAGGTGCTGGTCATCGGTGCCGGCGTTGCCGGTCTTGCCGCCATTGGCACGGCCACATCGCTCGGCGCGATCACCTATGCCTTCGACGTTCGCCCTGAAGTGGCCGAGCAGATCGAATCCATGGGCGCGGAATTCGTCTATCTCGATTTTGCCGACCAGCAGCAGGATGGCGCAGCGACCGGCGGTTATGCCGCCCCCTCCTCGCCGGAATTCCGCGAGAAGCAGCTGGAGAAATTCCGCGAGCTTGCACCGCAGATCGACATCGTCATCACCACGGCGCTGATCCCGGGCCGCGACGCGCCGAAGCTGTGGCTTGCCGACATGGTGGCGATGATGAAGCCGGGTTCGGTCATCATCGACCTCGCCGCCGAGCGCGGCGGTAATTGCGATCTGACGGTTCCCGACCAGCGCGTCGTGTCCGACAACGGCGTCATCGTCATCGGCTACACCGATTTCCCAAGCCGCATGGCGACGCAGGCCTCGACCCTCTACGCTACCAATATCCGTCACATGATGACCGATCTGACGCCTGCCAAGGATGGCAAGGTCGTTCATAACATGGAAGATGACGTCATCCGCGGCGCGACGGTCACCTATCGGGGTGAAATCACATATCCTCCGCCGCCACCGAAAATTCAGGCCATTGCCGCGCAGAAACCGAAGGAAAAAGCAAAAGAGCTGACGCCGGAGGAGAAACACGCCAGGGAAAAGGCCGAGTTCAAGGCACAGACCAAGAACCAGGTCGGGCTTCTGGTCGCCGGCACGGCCGTCTTGCTGCTCGTTGGCCTTTACGCGCCGGCAAGCTTCATGAGCCACTTCATCGTCTTCGTGCTTGCCTGCTTCGTCGGCTTCCAGGTGATCTGGAATGTCAGTCACTCGCTGCACACGCCGCTGATGGCCGTGACCAACGCGATTTCCGGCATCGTCATCATCGGCGCGCTGCTGCAGATCGGTTCCGGCAACTGGCTGGTGGTGATCCTTGCCTCGCTTTCCGTCCTGATCGCGACGATCAACATTGTCGGCGGTTTCCTCGTGACACGGCGCATGCTCGCCATGTTCCAGAAGTCCTGAGTGTGCGGGGATTTAAATAAATGACCATTGGTATTGTTTCCGCGGCCTATGTTGCCGCAGCCGTTCTTTTCATCCTCTCGCTCGGCGGTCTCTCCGGACAGGAAAGCGCCAAACGTGCCGTCTGGTACGGCATAACAGGCATGGGCCTCGCCATCATCGCCACCGTCTTCGGCCCTGAAATCAGCAAGGGCGTCGGGCGATGGCTCGTCGTGCTCCTGATGCTGGCCGGCGGCTCCGTGCTCGGCTACTTCGTCGCAAGCCGTGTACAGATGACCGAGATGCCGCAGCTTGTGGCGGCGCTTCACTCCTTCGTCGGCCTTGCCGCCGTTTTCATCGGCTTCAACGCCCATATCGAGGAAGCGCATGTCGCCTCGCTCGATGAAACCGCGCGTTCCTTGCTGACGGGCTTTTCCGCCATCCTCGCCCACAAGACGCCGGTGGAACTGGCGATAATGAAGGTGGAGGTCTTCCTCGGCGTCTTCATCGGCGCGGTCACTTTCACCGGCTCCGTCGTCGCCTTCGGCAAGCTTGCGGGCAAGGTGGATGGCAAGGCGAAGAAGCTGCCGGGCGGGCATCTGCTGAACGCTGGTGCTGCGATCCTGTCGCTGGTGCTGCTCATCATGTATTGCAACGGCGCAGGCGCATGGACGTTGGTCCTGATGACGCTTGCCGCCTTCTTTATCGGTTACCACCTGATCATGGGCATTGGCGGCGCCGACATGCCTGTCGTCGTCTCGATGTTGAACAGCTATTCCGGCTGGGCGGCAGCAGCCATCGGCTTCACGCTCGGCAACGATCTGCTGATCGTCACGGGCGCGCTGGTCGGCTCCTCGGGTGCGATTCTCTCCTACATCATGTGCAAGGCGATGAACCGCTCCTTCATCTCGGTCATCCTCGGCGGCTTCGGCGGCACGACGGGCCCGGCGATGGAAATCGAGGGCGAACAGGTGGCGATCGACGCCGAAGGCGTGGCCGCAGCGCTGAACGACGCCGACAGCGTCATCATCGTGCCCGGTTACGGCATGGCGGTGGCGCAGGCGCAATCGGCCGTATCGGAACTGACCCGCAAGCTGCGCGCCGACGGCAAGACCGTGCGCTTCGCCATCCATCCGGTGGCTGGCCGTCTTCCGGGCCACATGAACGTGCTGCTCGCCGAAGCGAAGGTGCCTTACGACATCGTGCTCGAAATGGACGAGATCAACGACGATTTCCCAAGCACCGACGTCGTCATCGTCATCGGCTCCAACGACATCGTCAACCCGGCAGCGCAGGACGACCCCAACTCGCCCATCGCGGGCATGCCGGTTCTGGAAGTGTGGAAGTCGAAACTCGTCATTGTCTCCAAGCGCGGCCAGGGCACGGGCTATTCCGGCATCGAGAATCCGCTGTTCTACAAGGACAATACGCGGATGTTCTATGGCGATGCGAAAAAGTCGATCAACGACCTTCTGCCGTTGATCAAGTAAATGAGAAGGGCGTTTCCGGGAGACCGGGAACGCCCTTCGACTTTCTGAGAAACGACGATAGGTTTCGTCCGTCATGCCGGACTTGATCCGGCATCCAGCCATGGCGCGTCTGCGCCGTGAAAAGAGTCTTACGCGATCAAGGACTTGATCGCGCTGGACCCCGGATCAAGTCCGGGGTGACGGTGTGCGGATGCTATGGCCGCGCCAAACAGAATCGTCCCGCGGGATGTTGTCGATAGACCGCCTTCAAAGCACCCGGTAACGCCGGTTGAAATACATCAGCGCCTCATCACCCGCATTGATCTTCATATCCACAACCTCGCAGATGAGAATATCGTGCGTGCCGCCGTCATGGGCCTCGCGGATGCGGCAATCGAAAGAGACGAGCGCATCTTCGAGAACCGGCGCACCGGTTTCGAGCACGCCCCAGTTGCCCGCAGCGAAACGTTCCTCGGCAGGCGTCTTGCCGCCGAAGAGCGTGCTCAGCACCTCATGATGGGCGGCGAGCGTGTTGACGCAGACCACACCATTGGCCTTCACCACCCTGTAAGCGGAAGAATTGCGGTTGAGGCAGATGAGAAGCGTGGGCGGATTGTCGGAAACGCTGCAAACCGCCGTCGCGGCGAAGCCTGCCCGGCCTGCGGCGCCATCCGTCGTGACGATATTGACCGCCGCACCGAGCCGCGCCATGGCGTTTCTATAATCGAGGCTGCGTTGCTCTGCAGTCTTCGTCTCCATTGCCGCTTCCTTTTCAAGAGACATCATCTGCATCTAACCCATCCTTCCTTAACAGGCCATCAAGCCAGCACACAGGCGTCGTCAAAGCCAAGGCGCGGCAGGCGGCCAAAGAGCTTTGACGGATCGCCATGACCGAGATTGATGAGGAAATTGGATTTCCACGTCGTGCCGGCAAAAAACGCCGCATCCACCTTGCCCTTGTCGAAACCGGACATGGCCCCGGTATCCAACCCCAGCGCGCGGGCGGCAAGGATCAGATATCCGGCCTGAAGCGTGGCGTTGCGAAAGGCAGTTTCTTCGGCCACGGCAGGGCTGGAGGTAAACCACGAACGCGCATCGGCGTGCGGAAACAGTTCCGGCAGTTTCTCGTAAAATTCGCTGTCGATGGCAGCGATGACGGTGACCGGCGCGGCCATGGTCTTTTCGAGATTGCCCGAGGAGAGTGCCGGCCGAAGCTTTTCCTTGGCTTCCGGGCTGCGCACGAAGACGAAACGTGCCGGCGAGCAATTGGCCGAAGTCGGTCCCATCTTCGTCAGGTCGTAAAGCGCGTGCAGCGTCTCGTCACTGATCGGCTTGTCCGTCCAGCCATTGTGGGTGCGTGCTTCGGTGAAAAGCGTTGCGAGTGCTGCATCATCCAGTGCTTTCGTCATCGTGCTCTAAAATCCTGTCAGAATGTTTGGTCAACCGGCAGCAGAAACTGCAAAAGCCGGGCGTTGAAAAGGTCGGGTTCGGTGATATTGACCGCGTGAGCCCCGAAATCGAGAAGGCAAAGCTCGCTTTGCGGCAAACCGTCGGCAAGACGCAACGAGCGGGTATAGGGCACCAGAAGATCGTCCTTCGTCGCCACCACCAGCACCGGATTGCCTATCTCGCCAAGCCGTGCGTCCACATCGAAGGCCCGCAGCGCCGTAATGCGGCGAAGCACATTCTCCTTGCCCTGAAAATGCGCCACGCCATGGGCATCGTCCCGTGCCAGCCGGTCCTGATTGGCAGACATCCACGCCGCCGGATAAAGGAACAGCGGCTGCGCCTTGACAAAAGCCTCTACTCCAGAATTTTCCAGGAGTTCGATCCGCACATCAAAGCAGCGCCCGGAATGCGGATCGGCCTTGCTCCACGCGTTGATAAGCACCAGCCGGTCGATAAGGCCGGGCCGCCGCAGCGCGATATCGAGGCCGATCAGGCCACCGAGGGCATGTCCCATGAAGTGGAATTTTTCGAGGTTCAGGGCTGAGACAATTTCCAGCACATCATCCGCCATGGCGGAAATGCCGCCATCGAGCGGCACTTCGCCGCCTGTCCTGCCTGTTCCGCGATGGTCATAGGTGACGACCCGGAAATGGCCGGAAAGAGCCTCGATCTGCGGCGTCCAGTAAGCACCCGATCCGCCCAGTCCCGAGGACAACAGGATAGTGGGGGCCTCAGGCTCGGTGCGACCATGAACCTCGAAATGCATCATCTGCCTTTTCGCCCTATTTGCCGATATGGGCGACGGTGGCGATTTCCACCAGCGCATCGGGCTTGACGAGGCCGCACTGGATGCAATAACGCGCCGGCTTGTCGCCGGGGAAATATTCCGCATAGACTGTATTGACGGCCTGATAATTCGCCCAGTCGGTGATGAAGATGTGGTTCATCGTCACGTCTTCCATCGTGCCGCCGGCGGTCTCGATGACCGACTTGATGGTTTCGAGAACATGGCGGGTCTGCGCGCTGGCATCGCCCACATGCACGACATTGTTGTCCTTGTCGAAGGGCAGCGTGCCGGACACGTAAACCACGCCATCGGCGAGGGTTCCCGGCGAAAAGGGAGCGATGGGTTTGCTGGTGCCAACAGGTACGATGATCTTTTTCGGCATTTCGTTCTCCTCTTTGTGTTTCTCAATCAATCGGTGACAGGTGCTGCCTGCGAGATGACGCCGCAGAAATCATTGACGGTGGCGACCCAGCCGAAAAACTTCTCGACATTGTAGACCGTCGCCTGCTGGATAAAGTCCGGCCCGAGATGATGCGTGGCATCCTCCAGCATCACCCCGAAATATTCGAGGTGGAAAGCATCGCGCAGCGAGCTTTCCACGCAGACATTGGTGGCGATGCCGACAAAGACCAGATTGCGGATGCCGCGGGCGCGCAGCACGCTATCCATATTGGTATTGAAGAAACCGCTGTAACGCGTTTTCGGCACCAGAATATCGCCGGGCTGCGGTTGCAGCTCGTCGACAATGGCGTAGTCCCATGTGCCCTTGGCCAGCAGCTGGCCCTGCAGTTCCGGCCTTTTGCGCATGGTCTTCAGCGCATTGGACTTGTGCCAGTTGGGCGAACCCGGCCCGCCCGCCTCGACATAGTCCTTGTCCCAGCCATTCTGGAAATAGATGACCTGGACACCGGCGGCCCGCGCCGCATCCAGCGTCTTCTTGATGTTGGCGATGGTGCCTTTTGCGCCTGAGATATCGAACCCGGCCAGATCGACATAACCGCCCTCGGTGGAATAGGCGTTCTGCATGTCGACCACGACAACGGCGGTCTCGCTGGGTTTCAGGGTAATCGGCTCCGGCCTTGCGGGAAGCGTGACACTTTCCGAGCGGCTTTCCGGGCCCTTGTAACCTGCCACGACGGCTTCGCTCATTCCGCTGCCTCCAGTGCCGCTTGAACATGCGCGCGGCTCTTCATCAGCGGCTGCACGTATTTGCCGAATTTTTCGACCCCTTCGAGGAAATCATCGAAGGTCAGCATCACGCCCCCCGTTCCCGGCACCTCGCTCATTTCATCCAGCATGGCCGCCACTTCCTCATAGGAGCCGATCAACGTTCCCATGTTGATATTGACCGCAGAGACGGGGTTGGACATATGCCGGACATTGGTGTCGGAACCGGATTTGGTGTCAACGGCGCTCTGCAGGCCGAGCCACTTGATCGCGTCCTGATCCGCACCAGCCTTGTAATGCTCCCACTTCGCCCAGGCATCCTCGGATTTTTCCTCGGCTAGCACCATGGTCAGCACCACGGACTTAACCTCGCGGCCGCTCTTTTCCGTTGCCGCCAGAAGCCGCTCATTGGTGGGCGCAAAGGCCTTGGGTGTGTTGACACCAACGCCAAAGCAGAAGCTGTAATCGGCGAACTTGGCCGAAAATGCCATGCCGGAATTGGACGAACCGGCGCAGATGAGCTTCACATCACCCTGCGGCACCGGCTTCATGCGGCAATCATCCATCTGGAAGAATTTACCCTTATAGTCCGACTGACCTTCCGTCAGCAGCTCTTTCAGCACAGTCGTATATTCACCGAGATATTCGTAACGGTCTCCGAAATAATCATCGCCCGGCCAAAGACCCATCTGGCTATATTCCGGCCGCTGCCAGCCGGTAATGAGGTTGATGCCGAAACGGCCACCGGAAATGGAATCGATCGTCGTCGCCATACGCGCAACGATCGCCGGCGGCATGACCAGCGTGGCGGCGGTGCCGAACAGCTTGATCTTTGACGTGACGGCGGCCAGCCCCGCCATCAGCGTGAAGGATTCCAGATTGTAATCCCAGAATTCGGTCTTGCCGCCAAAGCCGCGCAGCTTGATCATCGACAGCGCAAAGTCGAAACCATATTGCTCCGCCTTCAGCGTGATCGCCTTGTTCAGGTCGAAGCTCGGCTTGTATTGCGGCGCGTTTTCGGAAAGAAGCCACCCATTGTTCCCGATCGGGATAAAAACACCAATTTCCATTTTGCTGTTCCCTTTTTTGCGTCAGGTGTCTCCTGACTTGCCAAAAGAGTAGCAGGTTCTGTGCCAGACCAAATAAAATAATTTTATCAAATGGATAAAATTTCGGGACAGATTAAGCCTTGACCGACAGGCAAATTTTTTATCATTTGGTAAAAATATTTGCCTGTTTATTCAGCAAATATCGAGAGCGGCACATCAAAGGCGAGTGGCCCTTACCACAGTCGCAGACTGATTTAAGAAATCCGAAGGCTCTCCTCCGTCATGCCGGACCCGATCCGGCATCCAGACACGGCGCGTCTGCGCCGTGAATGGAATCTTTCGCGATCAAGGACTTGATCGCACCGGACCCCGGATCAAGTCCGGGGTGACGGCGGTAGGGAGTTAAGACTCAATCAAATGCGCACGCGCGAGGGGGCGTTCTGCGCGATGAGGACAACAACCGCGCAGTTATGCGAAACCCTCAGCCCATCCGCTGCTGCGCATAAGCATGGACCGCCCGAAACGCCTCTTCAGCGCCGGCAGCAACACGCTCTTCTTCTTCCACCGTCAGCGAAATTTCATCGAGGGCCGCAGTAAACGTGCGCCAGTGCAGGCCACGTCCTTCCGGTGCGCCGGCCAGATGGCGCGCGCCGAATTCTTCATCCAGACCGAGCTTGGCTGCATCCTTCAGCAGGAAGGCAGCGCCAAGATTGGAGCCCTCGACCACGTAAAGCCAGCCCATGGCCTCCGGCAGATCGAAGGGCGTTTCGGCGGTAAAGCGCGGTTCGGACGTTTCCGGAATGGCAAGACCGAGATCAGCAAGGTCCTGCTCGATCATGGGAAGACGACGACGGCCCTTGAGGTCGGGGAGCAGACCATCAAGCGTGTGATTGGAGAAAAAGGCATCGAGATCGCGGTGGAAGAGATATTGCGTTTCCACGAATTTGCCGAAGTTCTCCCGGCTCATGAACGGCTTCGCCGCCATGATGAAGGCATCCAGATCGCCATGCGCACCGCGCGTTGCAGCTTTCAGGCGCTTGACGCGGCTCTGCTCGATCTCTGCTACAGGCGCTGCCGGCTCGGCGATGGTCATGATGATGGTCCCTTTATCCCTATATTCAGACTGCCTGATAAAAATCTTTACTCCAACAGTCAAATTTATTTTCGCACTATCGACACGCCTTGGAAAGAGCATCGGGCCGCCATCTCCCTGGCAGGGCAGCCTACTCTAAGCTTCCTTGACCCTTCGTCTCAACACCTGACGGCGCGGCCAGAAACGAAGCGAAACCTCAAATCGGACTTCCGGACAATCATATTGCAATTAGCTCTTTACAACTAACATGTCAGCATGCCATCAATTCGTAGTCACCTTGGAGGAGCATCTTAATTGACCCAGAAATTCGGCCTTTCGGCAGCCCTGACAACCCCTTTCAAAACGGACGGAACGGTCGATATCGATGCCATGATCGCCCATGCCCGCCGCTGCCTGTCAAATGGTTGCGACAGCGTGACGCTTTTCGGTACGACAGGCGAAGGATGCTCGGTCGGCAGCCGCGAGCGGCAGGTCATTCTCTCACGCTTCATCGAGGCCGGTGTTGCGCCTGCCCGTCTGGTCACCGGCGTTCTGGTGGATTCCATCGAGGACGCGGCCGACCAGTCGGCTGAAGCGCTGAAAGCCGGCGCACGCAATATTCTGCTCGCGCCACCCTCCTATTTCAAAAATGTCAGCGATGACGGCCTGTTTGCCTGGTTCTCGGCGGTGTTCGCCAAGATTGGTAAAGATGCACGCGACATTCTCGTTTACAACATCCCATCCGTAACCATGGTCACACTATCGGTGGAGCTGGTGGGTCGGCTGCGGCAGGCGTATCCGGGCGTCGTCACCGGCGTCAAGGATTCCTCCGGCAACTGGAGCCACACCGAGCGCCTGCTGAAAGAGCACGGCGATCTCGCAATCCTGATCGGCGATGAGCGCGACTTGGCCAAGGGTGTTCGCCTCGGCGGTCAGGGTGCGATATCGGGCGTAGCCAATTTCCTCACACAGGAAGTGCGCGCCATGGCCGTCGACGGCAAGGATGACAAGCGCGTCGAGGATCTTGTTGTGGAACTTCTGAAATTCCCGGTTACACCAGCCGTCAAGGTGCTGGTATCACACACGACAGGGGAAAATATCTGGTCGGATGTGCGCGCACCGCTCGTGGCCATTTCACCGGAAGGCCGGCGGCAGATCGAAGGCGCTTTCGACGCGCTGTTTCGCAAACAGGCCGCCTGAACGGAGCTGAAAGGTTGAGCATGGACGATACCGGCGAACAGACATTGCGGGAACGGGCGTATGAGAGCTTTACGCATCACCTTCTCTCGCGTGATGTTCGCCCGGGGCAATTCATCTCGCAGCGCCGCCTTGTGGAACTGACGGGTCTGCCGCTCGGCGCAATCCGGGAGGCAATTCCGCGGCTGGAGGCGGAAGGTCTGATCAAGACCGTGCCGCAGCGGGGATTACAGGTTGCCCACATCGACATCAACCTCATCCGCGAAGCATTCCAGTTCCGTATCTTCCTCGAAAAGGAGGCCGTGGCACTCTTTACGCGTTCTGCCTCAGACGCAGCTATTGCCAAACTGTTGAAACAGCACCGCGATATCGCCGAAGCGGCCGAAAATGGCGGGGAATCGCCGGAACTGGAGCAGCACGCGCAGCAGGTGGACTGGGGCATGCACGATGCCTTCATCGATGCGCTCGGCAATTCGATCATCTCGAATGCCTACCGGGTCAACTCCATCAAGATGCGCCTCATCAATCAGGAGCGCTTTCGCATCGCCGGCCATGTGAAGTCGGTCATGAAGGAACATCTCGCCATTCTCGAAGCCATCGAGAGGCGATCCGTGGAAGACGCCGTGGAACGGCTGACCGCCCATATCCGCAACGCAAGGGACAGGGCGCTGGCGGTTTAAGGCAAATCCGGCGGGACAAAGAGGGTCTGCGCCGGCCTTGCAGGGAATAAGCAACAAGCCGGGGTGAGGAGAATTTCCGGCTAACTGGAGGAGAACAGACATGACGCATTCATTGCTCAACCCCACGCGCCGCGCCTTTCTGGCAGGCACGGCGGCGCTTGGCGGCAGCGCGGTGCTCGGCATTCGCCCGGCATCGGCGGCGGTGAACTGGAAGAAACACGCGGGCACTACCCTTGAAGTCAATCTCGTCAAAAGCCCGCGCAGCGAAACGCTGATCAAATATCTCGGCGAGTTCGAAGAGCTGACCGGCATCAAGGTCAATGCCGAAGCGACACCGGAACAGCAGCAGCGCCAGAAGGTGGTTATCGAACTTTCCTCCGGCAAGCCGAGCTTCGACGTGGTGCATCTGAGCTATCACGTTCAGAAGCGCCAGTTCGAAAAAGGCAAGTGGCTGGCTGATATCAGCGGCTTCCTGAAAGACCCGTCACTCACCGATCCGTCGTTGGTCGAAAAGGACTTTGCCGAGGCCGGCATGCTGTTTGCCAAGGATAGCGACGGCGTGCTGCGCTCGCTGCCCTTCTCGGTGGATTACTGGATCGTCTACTGGAACAAGGAGCTCTTCGAAGCCAAGGGCCTGAAATACCCCGAAACTTTCGAGGAACTGGTAACGGCCGCGGAAAAAATCACCGATCCCGCAACCAATACCTATGGTTTCGTGGCGCGTGGCCTCAAGAACGCCAATACGCCGGTCTGGACCTCGCTGATGCTCGGCTACGGCGCAAAGCCGATTGTCGACGGCAAGGTCAACACCGAGTCCAAGGAGGCGGTTGAAGCGGCCAAGCTCTATCAGCGCCTGATGACCAAAGCCGCGCCTCCAGGCGTCTCCGGCTTCAACTGGGCGGAAGCGCAGTCTGCCTTCCTGCAGGGCAAGATCGGCATGTGGTTCGATGGCGTCGGTTTTGCCCCGCCGATCGAGAACCCGGAAAAATCCCGCGTCGTTGGCAAGGTCGGTTATGGCGTCATGCCGAAGGGCCCGGCAGCGCAGGCCGCTGGCACATTCGGTGATGGCCTCGGTGTTGTCGAAGCCAGCAGCAAGAAGGAAGCCGCTTACCTCTTCTGCCAGTGGGCGATTTCGCATGAAATGGGCGCTCGCCTGTTGCAGGCAGGTGCAGGTGTCCCGTTCCGCCAGTCCATCCTCGAAGACCAGAAGGTCCGCGAGGGCGTCAAGATGCCGGCCGCCTGGCTGGATGCCGTTGTCGGTTCCGGCAAGGTCTCGCAGCTTGCCCTTCCCGTTATCATTCCGGTGACGGAGTTCCGCGACATCTACGGCGTCGGCCTCACCAACATGATCGGCGGCGCCGACCCGGCGGCGGAACTCAAGAAGGCAACGGAACAGTTCACACCCGTTCTGGCGCGTAGCGAGGGATAATGGCCTCCGTGAGCATCGAAAACACCAAGACAGGCGCCAGTCGCAAAGAAGGGAGCAGGCCGGCAAGGCTTGCTCCCAACTACTGGCCTTTCGTCATACCGGCACTTGTCGTCATTTCGGCTGTCATCGTTTTTCCATGGGTCTTCACCCTCTGGATGAGCGCGCATCGCTGGACGCTCGGACAGGAGCAGAGCTTTATCGGTTTCGAGAACTACGTAAGGCTCGCAAGCGACGCCAGGTTCTGGGAATCGCTTTGGCATACGCTCGTTTATACCGTGCTGTCGGTTGTCGCTCCGCTCTTCCTCGGAACATTGGCGGCGCTGGTTTTCGATGCGCAGTTTCCGCTGCGCGGTTTTCTGCGCGGCGTTTTCGTGATGCCGATGATGGCGACCCCGGTCGCCATCGCGCTGGTCTGGACCATGATGTTCCACCCGCAGCTCGGCGTCCTGAACTATCTCCTGTCCTTCATACACATCGGCCCGCTGGAATGGATCTACAATCAGTCGACCGTCATTCCGTCGCTGGTGCTGGTAGAAACCTGGCAATGGACGCCGCTCGTCATGCTGATCGTGCTCGGTGGGTTGGCGGCCGTGCCGCGCGAACCCTATGAAAGTGCGGAAATCGACGGCGCCAATGCCTGGCAGAAATTTCGCTACCTGACCATGCCGATGATCGCGCCGTTCCTGATGATCGCCGTCATCATCCGCTCCATCGATGCCGTCAAGAGCTTCGACATCATCTATGCGATGACCCAGGGCGGGCCGGGCACGGCCTCCGAAACCATCAACATCTATCTCTACAATACGGCGTTTGCTTATTACGACATCGGTTACGGCTCGGCCATGGCCGTCGTCTTCTTCATCATCATCGTGGCGCTTTCCTTCGTGCTTCTGATGGTGCGCCAACGCTCGCAATGGAACGAGATGGAGGAACACTGATGTCCGCAAAAATCCTGAAACGCAGAAATCTCGACCGGCTCGGCCTGTTCTTCGTGGCGCTGGTGATGATTTCGCCTGTTATCCTGTTCTTCATCTGGATGATCTCGCTGTCGCTGAAATATGAAATCGACAACGGCGCCTATCCGCCAATCCTGATACCCGAACGTTTCGCCTGGTCGAACTATGTGAAGGTGTTCGAAGAGAACAATTTCTTCCTCTATTTCTGGAATTCGGTCCTCGTGACAGGGGCGGCCACCATTCTAGCGCTCGTCATCGGCGTTCCCGCCGGTTACGGCATCGCGCGGCTGAAGGCGGAAAAATCCGCCGTCGTGATCATGATCGCCCGCATGACGCCCGGCCTTTCTTTCCTCATTCCGCTGTTCCTGCTGTTCCAATGGCTGAACCTGCTCGGCACGCTCTGGCCGCAGATCATCATCCATCTTGTTGTGACGGTGCCGATCGTCGTCTGGATCATGATCGGTTATTTCGAGACGACGCCGAAAGAGCTGGAAGAGGCCGCAAGCATTGATGGCGCATCCTCTTGGCAGGTGTTTCGCCTGGTGGCGCTACCGATCGCCAAGCCCGGCATCGTCGTCTCCTTCATTCTGGCGGTCATCTTCTCGTGGAACAACTTCGTCTTCGGCATCGTGCTGGCCAGCCGTGAAACCCGCACCCTGCCGGTCGCGGTCTACAACATGCTGTCCTTCGAACAGGTGAGCTGGGGTCCGCTGGCTGCAGCCGCGTTGATTGTGACGCTGCCAGTGCTGCTGCTCACCATGTTCGCACAGAAACAGATCGTCGCGGGCCTGACCGCCGGCGCCGTCAAGGGCGGCTGAACCATCAAACAAATAAATACGGGAACCTGCACATGGCACCGGTCAATATCCAAAACGTCCAGAAGCGCTTCGGCTCCGTCAACGTCATCCACGGCATCGATATCGACATCAAGGATGGCGAATTCGTCGTCCTCGTCGGCCCTTCCGGCTGCGGCAAATCCACCCTGCTGCGCATGATTGCGGGGCTGGAAGAGCTGAGCGATGGCGAAATCCATATCGGTCCGCGCGAGGTCAGCCACCTGCCCGCCCGCGACCGCGATATCGCCATGGTCTTCCAGAACTACGCGCTTTATCCACACATGACGGTCAAGGACAATATGGGCTTTGCGCTGAAACTGAAGAAGGTGAGTGCGGAGGAAACCAAGGCCAAGGTGGACCGGGCGGCCGCCATTCTGGGCCTGGAAAAACTGCTCGACCGTTATCCGCGCCAGCTCTCGGGCGGCCAGCGCCAGCGTGTCGCCATGGGCCGCGCGCTGGTGCGCGACCCACAGGTCTTCCTGTTCGATGAACCGCTTTCCAACCTCGATGCCAAGCTGCGCGTGCAGATGCGCGGCGAGATCAAGGCCATGCATCAGCGCATCGGCACGACGACCATATACGTCACCCATGACCAGGTAGAGGCCATGACGATGGCCGACAAGATCGTGGTGCTGCATGATGGCGTCATCGAGCAGATCGGCGCGCCGCTCGAACTTTACGACAATCCCGCCAATCTCTTCGTTGCCGGCTTCATCGGCTCGCCCGCCATGAACTTCATTCGCGGCCGCGTTGAGGAAGGCGTCTTCCGCACTGCCAAGGGTCTCAGCCTGCCGCTGCCCTCCCATGCCGATATCGGCAAGCTCGGCGGCCGCGACCTCGTCTACGGCGTGCGGCCCGAACATATCCGCGCGGCCGAGACCGGCATCGAAGGCCGCGTCGAACTGGTTGAAGGCACCGGCTCGGAAATCTATGCCAAACTCAATTGCAAGGGCGACGACATCGCCTGCCTGTTCCGCGAACGCCTCAATGTCCGCTTCGGCGATACGATCCACATTGCCATCGATCCGGCAACGGTGCATCTGTTCGACAAGGACAGCGGCAAGCGTCTTTGAACACAGCAGGAGTGAGCAGCATGGCAGACAATCAGGGTGGCAAGCATGTCCTCTGCGTGGGGGCAGCCGTGCTCGACACCCTGTTTCGCGTTCACGACATGCCAAAGGGTGAAGGCAAGGTCCTGCCCTATGAAATGCTGCAGATCGCCGAAGGCATGGCGTCCAGTGCTGCCTATGCCGTGCATCGCATGGGCGGCCGCGCCAGCCTGTGGGGTGCGGTGGGCGACGACGAAACCGGAAGCCGTATCCTGCGCGATCTCAGCGAAAGCGGCATCAACACGAGCGGCATGACGGTCGCGACCGGCGCACGCTCGGCCCTGTCAACGATCATCATCGATAACAGGGGAGAGCGGTTGATCGTGCCTTTCTACGATCACCGGCTGCACGAGAAGAAGCGGTCGTGCACGCCGCAAGACATCGCGCCTTTCGACGCCGTTCTGGTGGATGTGCGCTGGCCGGAACTGGCGCTTGATGTGCTCACGGTGGCGCGCACGCTTGGCAAACCCGCGATTCTCGATGGAGACGTTGCACCCGTCGAAATCCTTGAGAAGCTTGCGCCAGCCGCGAGCCATATCGTCTTTTCCGAACCCGCAGCTGCCCGGCTGACGGGGCTTGAAACGGTGAAAGACATGCTGCCGGTGCTGCATGCTCGCTACCCTGAGACCTTCATCGCTGTTACCGCCGGACCAGCGGGTTGCTGGTGGACCGAGCCCAATGATCCCACGGTGCATTTTCAGGAGACGATGTCCATCGAAGCAGTCGACACACTGGCGGCGGGCGATATTTTCCACGGCACGTTTGCGCTCGCAATGGCTGAGCGCATGGAAAGCCGCGCCGCCATCCGCCTCTCCTCCGTCGCTGCCGCGCTCAAATGCACAGTCTTCGGCGGCCGGGCCGGCGCACCGACCCGCGAAGAGACCGAGCAGGCCATGCGGCAATGGCTGGAGCGTGAAGGCGAACCCGCGCTACGCGCCTCCTGACTGCATCCAATGCCCGCATAAAACTATTCCATTTTTGCGATGCCGTTTCCCGGCGAACTAGGCTAACGTTCGGACAAGCAAAGCTTTTCACAAGCCGCACACGTCCCAATTTCAGCCCGCATTCCGCAAAAGTGATCGCCCGATGCATCAGACGACCCGCCCGAGACTGCGCGATATCGGTTTCCGGCCCGGCCATTTTGAAACCGGCCGGCTCAACGCCATCACCGATGTCGAAGGGGTGGCCGTTGGCCATTCGACCGTTACCGAAGGTGAGACGATCCGCACCGGCGCAACCGCGATCCTGCCGCATGGCGGCAATCTCTTTCAGGACAGGGTGCCTGCCGCCTTCGCCGTCTATAACGGCTTCGGTAAATTTGCCGGCTCGACCCAGATCGAGGAACTCGGCGAACTGGAGACACCGATCCTTCTCACCAATACGCTGGCAACCGGTCGTGCCATCGAGGCGATCAACCGCCATACGCTGGCGCAGCCGGGGAATGAAAAAGTCGTCTCGATCAATGCCGTCGTCGGCGAGACCAACGATTCCCGCCTGAACGACATCCGCGCCGGCCGCCCGACGATCGAGGAAATCTCGGCCGCGCTGAAAAATGCGACCATCGGCCCCATCGCAGAGGGCGGGGTGGGCGCAGGAACCGGCACGGTCGCCTTCGGCATGAAGGGCGGCATCGGCACCGCCTCCCGCCTCGTCACCATTGCCGGTGATGCTTACACCATCGGCGTTCTCGTACAATCCAACTATGGCGGCCATCTGCTGGTCTGCGGCAAACCCTATGTCAGCCCTGATCACCAGGACAAGGATGGCTCCATCGTCATCATTGTCGCCACCGACGCGCCGCTCTCTTCCCGCAATCTGAAGCGCTTGGCGGCCAGAAGCTTCGGCGGACTTGCCCGCACGGGTGCGGCACTCAGCAATGGCTCCGGTGATTATGCGCTGGCATTTTCCACCGATCAGCGCCTGCGCCGCACGCCTGCGCGCCGCAAGGCCGTTACGGACTACCCCGAGCTTTCCAACGACGCGATCTCGCCGCTCTTCGAAGCCACGATAGAGGCGACGGAGGAAGCGATCCTCAATTCGCTCTGCGCAGCAGAAACGACAACCGGCTTCAATGCCGGCACCGGCAAGGCCTCCACGGTCGAAGCCATTTCCATCGACACCCTCAAAACCCTTCTTTCAGCCTGACTTTTCCAGACGGAGTTTTCATGACTAGCCCATCCGGTCGCATCGTTTACGTCAACGGCGAGTTCCTGCCCGAAGCGGACGCCCGCCTTTCCATCTTCGACCGAGGATTCCTGTTTGGCGACGGCATCTACGAGGTCACCTCCGTTCTGGAAGGCAAATTGATCGACAGCGACCTGCATATGGCGCGGCTGGAACGCAGCGCCCGCGAGATCGATGTCGCCCTGCCGGTCACGACCGGCGAGATCGTCGAGGCCGAACGTCGCCTGATCGCCGACAACAATCTCGTCGAAGGCATGATCTATCTGCAGCTGACGCGTGGTGCGGAAGATCGCAACTTCCTGTTCTCTGCCGATCTGAAGCCGACGCTGGTCATGTTCACCCAGGCGAAGAAGCTGATCGGCACTCCGGTCGAAGAGGTCGGGATCGCCGTCAAGTCGGTTCCCGACCAGCGCTGGGAACGTCGCGACATCAAGACCGTCTGCCTGCTTCCGCAGGTCATGGCAAAGCGCATCGCCAAGGCCGAAGGCTGTGACGAGGCGTGGATGATCGAGAACGGTTTCGTCACTGAAGGCGCGTCCTCCACCGCCTATATCGTCACCGCCGATAAGAAGATCATCACCCGCGGCAACAGCAACAAGACCCTGCCCGGCTGCACCCGCCTCGCCGCCCTGCAACTGGCAAAGGAAGCAGGCTTCACGCTGGAGGAACGCCCCTTCACGCTGGAAGAGGCGCTGAATGCCGATGAAGCCTGCCTGACCAGCGCCTCCAACTTCGTGGTTTCGGTCACGAAGATCGACGGCAAGCCGGTAGGCAACGGAAAGCCCGGACCGATGGTAAGCCGCCTGCGCGCGCTCTACCTCGAAAACGCACGCCGCACGGCGATCTGATCGAACGCGTTTTGTTTATCGCATTTCCGGTCGGAGAACCGCGGCCGGAAATGCTCTAGTCTTCGAGAACCGCCCAGATGCGCTCGACAACGGGCCGGCGGTTCTCCTTGGAGCGATAGAGCCTGATATCGACCGCGATATCGTAGGTCGGGTCTGCAGCCCGCACCAGAGCACCGCTATCAAGCTCGTGCCGCATCAGGCTTTCCGGTACCCAGGCCACACCCCAGCCGGCCATCGCCATGGCCTTCAGCCCCACCGACATGCTGCCCTCATGCACCCGCTCGAATTGCGGCAGCCGCGCGCTCAGAAGATCGCGAAGCAAAGGCCCGAAGAACGACGCTTTTTCATAATCCAGATAAGCGAAGGGTTTTTTCGCACCTTGCTGAAGCGCGTGCAGCGGTGAACCGTCTTTTGCGGGCGCTGAAACGGGAATGATCTTTTCCGCGCCCAGCACGCGGAATTCGAAAAGCTGCGCATCGAGCAACATCGGCACTTCGGGATGGGCATAGGTCAGAAGGAAATCGCTTTGCCCGTCCACCAGTGAATTGAGGTTTTCCTCCATGCTGCCGGAATCGGGCCGCAGAACCGAAAACAGCGGCCCGGCCTTCTCGTTCACACGTTTCAGCCAATCCGGAAAGAAGGTGAAGGATAAAGTATGCAGCGCTGTCAGCCGCACCGTCCTGGCATCCGCCCCCTCCTCCTGAAGAAGCGTGCGCCGTGCGTGGTAAAGCTGTTTCAGCGTTTCCTGGGCGACAGGCACGAATTTCGCCCCCGCCTCTGTCAGCCGGGAAGGATAGGATGCCCGGTCGACCAGCGTCGCGCCCACCCAGGCTTCCAGCTGCTTGATGCGCCGGCTGAAAGCCGATTGCGTCACATGCCGCTCATCCGCCGCCTTCGAAAAATTCAGCGTTCCGGCCAGCGCCAGGAAATCCTCGAGCCATTTGACTTCCAAGGGTCTGTTCTCCCACAAAGATGCCATCCCGGCCTGCCGGGAACACGGCTCTTTATTAGGAGGAATAGGAGCTGATTGAAACCCGTTAGAAGGTTTCAGGCTGTTGAGGAAATAGCCCGAGCCCCATTCTCGTCATCCCTCGGCTTGCACATCCTCTGGAGAGGTCCGAGCATGTGGCGCGCGGCGGGAGTTGGCCTCGGTCTCGTTAGCGGCTCCGTGAATATTCAATCATCCGCGCCCGGCTGCAAACCAGCTCGATCCGGTCGTCCCCCAGACGATTGAGGCAGACACGCTTCGTCCATGGCCCATCAATCAGCGTGAAGAGGAAACGGCCATTGCCGAGCGCCTTCAAGGGCATGCTGCGGCGGACGGGGCCGATACCCATCGTCAGTGAGGAGGCGTTGATCGAAAATTCAGCGCCTTCATCCGAACGCCACGACCCCGACAGATCATCCGGCACCGTATGCTCCCCGACCGGTAGGAAACGGCGCGTCGCGTGGCCGGCCTCGCCGACGATTGCATCGCCCTCAAGCCTCAGACGCATGGGCGACGATGCCGAACGCGACGATACCCAGCCCTCGGCATCTTCGTAAAGCGTGTCGTCACCATCGATGAAGGTGGATGTGCTGCCCTTGATTTCCAGCCACCACGGTCCGGTTTCAGTCACATAGAGGCCTTCCGGCAGGGTGGCTGCCGGCTTGGGCAAGGGCAACCCGGTCAAGGCCGCCATGCTTTCCAGCGCAATCTTGAAGCCATTGTTATCCTCGCGGTTCGAGACCACGACGAACCCCGTTCCGTTTTCGGGGTCGAGCAGGAAATATGTCTTGTAGCCGGGGTGTGAACCGCCATGGCCGACGAAACGCCTATTCCCGAGATGCGACCAGCGCAGGCCGAGCCCATACTCGCTCACACGCCCATCCGCCAAGGGACGTTCAGTGGAAAGCCTCTCCAGAACACCTGCAAAGCCACCCTCGCCCCGCATCAAACCCTGCAACCAACGGGTCAGCGCCTCGGCGCTGCCGGCAAGACTGCCTGAAGCGGAAATATGCAGGCCCGCGGCCGAAAGCTGCCACTTGTCTTCGAACTTCCAGTAACCCGGCGCAAGCCCATCCACCGGATCGTTCCAGACGTCGGGCGCCTTCAGGAAAACGCCAAAGGGGCCGGCAATCTGCGTCTGCACGAAATCGTCGAAACGGAAACCCCGGCGCTCCAGCGCCGCTTCCACCAGACGGTAACCGGTATTGGAATAGGAAACTTCGCTGCCGGCATCGAAATTCAGCCGGGTCAGCCGGGACAGGTATTCGAGAAGCGGACCGGCCTTCGTTTCGGTATAGACGGAAAGCCCAAGCAAGGAGAGACACTCGCGCGTGTCCGGCAGGCCGCCGCTCATATCCAGCGCCTGCCCGACCGTGACATCGCACAGCGGCGATTGCAGCTCCGGCAGATGTTTGCCGAGCGGATCGTCGAGCCCGATCAGATCCGCATGGGCCAGCACCATGGCGCAAAAGACATGCTTGGTGACTGAGGCATACCGCACCACGCTCTGCGGCGTGAAGGGCGCAAAGGTCGAAAGGCTCTCGACGCCGCCGGCATGGGCAAAACGAATACCGTCGAGATCGAAGCCGATCACTGCTCCGCCCGGCTCGGAGCCTGTCCATTGCGAGACGAAGGTCTCTGAATGGGCTGACGCGGCGTTCCAGTCGAGTTGCTGTGGCATGGCTTGGTCTCTTATCTCGTCGTCTTTACAGAAAAGCCTCGGCACCGCCGCTTGTTTCTTCTCCCCGCCGGGGAGAAGGTGGCCCGAAGGGCTGGATGAGGGGGCGACGCCAGCGATATGCGGAGAGCTGGCCCCCTCATCCCGCTGCCGCGGACTTCTCCCCGGCGGGGAGAAGAAGCGAGCGGCATCCGCTCGATCCATGGTCGCATGGACTCAGGCCGGCTCTTCCAGCCGGATGCTCAGGCTACGCAGCTCTTCCGTATGCGGATGTTTCGTCCGTCCCTCGCGCAGATCACCCGCGCTCAGCTGCTCCACCATCTCCCCATTCAACATCACGCCCACCTGCGGGCAAAGATGCGCAATGACTGCCAGATTGTGGCTGACGAGAATATAGGTAAGGTTGCGCGCTGCGCGCAGGTCCTGCAACAGGTTGAGGATTTCCGCCTGCACCGACACATCGAGCGCTGAAGTCGGCTCATCAAGCAGCAGCACCTGCGGATCGGCGATCAAGGCGCGGGCAATCGCCACGCGCTGGCGCTGGCCGCCGGAAAGCTGGTGCGGGAACCGGAAACGCACCGCCTGCGGCAGGGCGACGTCCGACAAAGCCTGCTGGATGCGCTTTTCGATATTGTCCATGCCGTGCACCAGCGGCAGTTCGCTGAGGATACGGTCGATGGTCTGGCGCGGATGCAGCGACCCGTAGGGGTCCTGAAACACCATCTGCACCTGCCGGAAGAATTCCGGCGTACGACGCAGAGGGGCATCCTTGCCGGCAAAGGCGATACGCCCTTCCCAGCTTTCATTGAGGCCGGCCATGGCGCGCAGGATGGTGGACTTGCCCGAGCCGCTTTCACCGACGATGCCGAAGCTGCCGCCTTTTTCCACCGAAAAGGAGACGCCTTTAACCACTTCGCGGTCGCCGAACTTGATACGGAGGTTTTCGACGTCGATCATTGGCTGGACCACGCTGCATCACGGTTGAGAACGGGAAGACGCTCGCGCGGATGCGTCAGCGAGGGAATGCAGTTCAAAAGTCCCTGCGTATAAGGATGCTGGGCTTTCAGAAGCTCGGAAGCCTTCAGCTCCTCCATCACCCGGCCGGAATACATCACCGCAACACGATCGCAGAAATGCGAAACGAGCGGCAAGTCATGGCTGATGAGGATAAGACCCATGCCCCGCTCCGACACCAGCTCCTCGATCAGCCGCAGGATTTCCGCCTGCACGGTGGCGTCGAGTGCGCTGGTCGGTTCGTCGGCAATCAGCAGCTCCGGATCGGGGGCGAGCATCATGGCGATCATCACGCGCTGGCCCATACCGCCTGAAACCTCATGCGCATAGGACGAAGCAACCTGACGCGGATTGCGGATTTTCACCTGATCGAGCAGCGCGATTGCCGCTTCCATGGCGGCTCGCTTGCTGCCGCCCTTATGGGTGCGCCATGCTTCGGCTACCTGCGCACCAATAGTCTTCACCGGGTTCAGCGAATATTTCGGGTCCTGCAGGATGAAGCCGGCCCGCTTGCCGCGGATCTGGCGCATCTGCCTTTCGCTGGCGGACAGCACGTCGATGCCGTCAAAAGCGAGCTTGTCTGCGCGGATATCGGCATTGGAGGGCAGGAGCTTCATCAGCGCACGGGCCGTCAGGCTCTTGCCGGAACCGGATTCGCCGACGATGCCGAGTTTTTCGGTTCCGAGTTTCATGGAGACACCACGCACCGCCTCGAAACGGCTGGTGCGGGTCTGGAAGGCGATCTTCAGATTTTCGATTTCGACCAGCATGGCTCAATGTCCCTTCGGGTCGAGAACGTCGCGCAGGCCATCGCCGAGGAAGTTGAAGGCGAGCGAAACGAGGAAGATGGCGATACCGGGAATGGTGGCGACCCACCATTGTTCGAAGATGAAGCGCTTGGCTGTCGCAATCATCGCGCCCCATTCCGGCGAAGGCGGCTGCGCGCCCATGCCGAGGAAGCCGAGGCTGGCGGCGGTGATGATGATGGAGCTCATGTCGAGCGTGATGCGCACGATAAGGCTCGGCACGCAGAGCGGCGCGATATGCCGGGCGATGATGCGCCAGGCGGAAGCGCCGGTCAGCCGATAGGCCGCGACGAAGTCGCTGCCGCGAACCGTCATGGTTTCAGCGCGCGCCAGACGCGCATAAGGCGGCCAGGCGGTGAGCGCGATGGCGAGAATGGCGCTTTCGACGCCCGGTTTTAGCGCCGCGACAAAGGCAAGCGCAAGGATGAGCCGCGGAAACGCTAGAAACACGTCCGTCACGCGCATCAGCACCGTATCGACGATGCCGCCGAAATAACCGGCGATGCAGCCGATGGCAAGACCGATGGGGGCGACGAGAACGACGACGGCAATGACCATGCCAAGCGTGACGCGACCACCGTAGAGAATACGCGAGAGAATGTCGCGACCAAGCTCATCCGTGCCGAACCAGTGCTCGGCGCTCGGGAACGCCAGGCGGTTGCCGAGGTTCTGCGTCGCCGGATCGTAGGGAGCGAGCAGCGGCGCCAGCAGCGACAGCGCGATGAAAAGGACGATGATCGTTAGACCGACCACCGCCAGCGGATTGGACTTGAGGTTGAGCCAGATGCGATACCGGTTGCCCCAGGCAGCCTGTGTTCGCGAATGCGGCGTCTCATCCAGCGCCCAGTTTCTGAAATTTGCTAACATCATCGAACGCGAGGATCCATAACTCTGTAAAGCACGTCTGCGAGCAGGTTGAGGGCGACATAGATGAAGCCGATCAACAGGGTTGCTCCGACGACGGGGTTCATGTCCGCGTTCATGAGCGAGACGGTGAGATATTGACCAAGGCCCGGCCAGCTGAAGACGGTTTCCGTCACCACGGCGCCTTCGAGAAGGCCGGCATAGGTGAGCGCGAGAACCGTGACGAGCTGCACGGCGACCGTCGGAAAGGCGTGTCCCCAGATCACGGTCATGGCAGAAAGCCCCTTGGCGCGGGCGGTGATGACATATTCGCCCTTCAGCGCATCTATCATGAAGGCGCGCGTCATGCGGGTGATATAGGCCATGCTGAAATAGGCGAGAATGCAGACGGGCTGCACCATATGGGCGATGGCGTCGTAAAAGGCGTCCCAGTCGCCCGCAAGCAGCGTGTCGACCGTCATCAGGCCGGTAACCTGCGTGATCATGCCGTCATAGATGATGTCCTGACGCCCCGGCCCCGGTGCGACGCCAAGCGTGGCGTAAAAGACGAGCAGCGAAATCAGCGCCAGCATGAAAACAGGCACCGAGTGGCCGGCAAGGCAGACGACGCGGATGACCTGATCCGTCAGCTTGCCCTGCTTGACGGCGGCCCAGACACCAAGCGGAATGCCGATCAGCGCGGCAAGAATGAGCGCTGCGGTGGCAAGTTCGAAGGTGGCGGGGAAAACGCGCTTGATATCGATCCAGACCGGATTGCGGGTCAGGATCGAATTGCCGAAATCGCCATGCAGAACCTGCGTGACATAATGGAAAAACTGCACGACCAGCGGCTGGTCGAGACCCATTTCGGCCCGGACCCGCACGATGACGTCTTCGGGCGCATTGTCGCCGACCGCCGCGATGACGGGATCGACGGGCATGACGCGCCCGATCATGAAGGTGATGATCATCAAACCGAACAGCGTCAGAAGGACGCTGCTCAGTATCGACGATATGCTTTTAACGCGCTTGTTCAATGTCACGCTTTCTTCGCATCGTGGTAGGAATTGCCCTCGGAGAGAACGCCGAGTTCGAAACCGGAAACGCCCTTGCGGAAGGCTGCCGTCTTGGTGGTCTGGAACATGAACACGAAGGGGCTGTTTTCCATGTGCTCGCGCTGCAGGGCTTCATAAAGCTCCACGCGCTTTGCAGGATCCTTCTCGTCACGCGCGGCTTCCGCCTTGGCGGCAAAGTCGTCGTTCTTGAAGCGCGAACGCCACAGGAAGGGCTTCGACTTGGCGTCGTCGCCATTGTCCTTGTTGATGTTGAAGACATCGGCGTTGGAATGCGGATCGAAATAATCCGTGCCCCAGGCCGACAGCGCCATCTGGTGTTCGCGGGCGCGCATCTTGGTCAGAACCTGGCGGTTCTCGGCCGATTGCAGGCGCACCTTGATGCCGATATCGGCAAGGTTTGCCTGGATGGCCTGCGCCAGGTCCGGATAAGGCTGGGCGGAATAATGGTCCATGCTGATTTCGAAACCATCGGCAAGGCCGGCTTCGGCCATCAGTGCCTTGGCCTTTTCGACATCGCGCTGGAACGGAATGTCGTTGACGGCGCCGGGGAAGCCCTTCGGCTCGAAGCTCTGGTGGATTTCGTGCGTCAGCGGCACGATGTTTTCCTGCATGCCCTTGTAGTCCAGCGCCCACTTGATCGCCTGCCAGACCTGCGGCTTCGCAAGGTTCTCATTGCCCTGGTTGAGCGAGATCAGCACCAGCGAAGCGATGGACTTGCGCTCCAGCTCGATGTTGGCGTCGTCCTTGACGGTACGCAGCTGCTCCGAGGTCAGGTCACGGGCAATGTCGATATCGCCCTTCTGCAGCATCAGCAGCTGGGAAGACGGATCGGTAACGTGGCGCAGGATGATACGCTTGATGTTGCCCTTGTAGGGACCGTTCGGGTTGACGTTGAGCGCGACGCTTTCGCTGGGTTTCCAGGCCTGCAGCACGAAATCGCCGGAACCGGCGCTGTTCTTCTGCAGCCAGCCATTGCCGAGGTCTTCACCAGAAGCATTGGCAAGAACCACCTTCTTTTCGACGATCGCGCCAATATTGGCCGAGAGGCAATAAAGCAGGAAGGAGATGGCGGTCGGCCTCGCCGTCGTCAGCTTCACCGTCTTCTCGTCGGCGGCAACAATGGTCGTCTCGACATTGTCAGGCGCAAAGCCGAACTGGCTGATGATGAAGGCCGGGCTCTTGTTCATCTTGATGGCGCGCTGCAGCGAGAAGGCAACGTCTTCCGCCGTGACCTTGGCGCCGCTCGAGAAGGTCGCGTCGTCGCCGATGGTGAAGGTGAAGACCTTGCTGTCCGCATCGGCTTCCCACGACTTGGCGATGACGGGATCGACCTTGGTGGAATCCTCGCGGTTGGCGCGCACCAGCTTCTGATACATGTTGGAGATGATTTCACCGCCGACAGCCTCGAAACCTTCATGTGGGTCAAGGCTCGTCATGTTGTCCAGCTGCTGCGCAACGACCAGAATATCCTTCGGCGTGGCGGCGAAGGCCGGGATGCGCGCATAGGACAGGAACGGAACGGCGGCGCCGGCAATCAACAGGTTGCGTCTTGAAATCATCGAAAATCCCCTTTCGGACCTTATTTTTCGGAAAATGGTGGGTTTGCCCCAATCCAGTCGTTTTTTTTATGTTTTCCCGCGATTACCACGAGCAAACGAGGCCCGACCAATTCCAAATTTGGCAGAGCCTATGCACGGATTGCATTTGCTCCCGCCTTGACCTTTCCTCTACCAATTCCGAAAACTTGTCCGCAGGCGCGTCCGCGCAATCCCATTTCCGAAGGTGAGACCATGACTGATCAAAAAACCGTACCCGTCTTCGACGGCCACAATGATGTGCTTTTGCGGTTATGGCGATCGGGCAACGCTTCTCCCGAAACACTTCTGATCGAAGGCGATACCGTCGGCCATATCGATCTGCCTCGTGCAAAAAAAGGCGGCCTCGCCGGTGGCCTCTGCGCCGTCTATGTACCTTCGCCCAGCATGGATAAGGACGCCAACGGCGACTACCCGACGCCCACCGAGGCGGATGCGCTGAAGGCGACGCTTGCCATGGCGGGCCTTTTGTTCCGGGCCGAGAAGCAGTCAAAGGGCGCGCTGAAGGTCTGCCGCACGGCCGCCGATATCCGCAAGGCCATGGCCGAGGGCACCTTCGCCTCCGTCTTCCATATCGAAGGCGCAGAAGCAATCGGTGCTGATCTCGATGCCCTCCACGTTCTTCACGAGGCGGGCCTGCGCACACTCGGACCGGTCTGGAGCCGCCCGAACATCTTCGCCTACGGCGTTCCCTTCCGTTTCCCCTCAACACCGGATATCGGCCCGGGCCTGACGGATGCCGGCAAGCGGCTGATAAAGACCTGCAACGAACTGAAGATCTTGGTCGACCTGTCGCATATGAACGAACAGGGTTTCTGGGACATCGCCAGGATATCGGATGCACCGCTGGTGGCATCACACTCCAACGCTTACGCAATCTGCAACCACAGCCGCAACCTGACGGATCGTCAGCTGGATGCCATCCGAGATACGGGTGGCCTCGCTGGCATCAACTTTGGTGTCTTGTTCCTGCGTCAGGACGGCGTGAAGAACCCGGATACCGATCTCAACGAACTCGTTCGCCATGTGGACTACATCGTCAACCGCATCGGCATCGATCACGTGGCGCTCGGTTCGGATTTCGACGGCACCACCATACCCGCCGCCATGAAGGATGCGGCCGATCTGCAATTGCTGGTCGAAGCGATGCGCAAGAGCGGTTATGACGACGTGGCGCTTGCCAAAATCTGCCACGGCAACTGGATTCGGGTGCTGGAAAAGACCTGGGGCGCGTGAGGCAAAAATAAAGTTTCATCCCCGGCGCAAAGCGCCGGAGACAGAAAGCGGCGGGCCTTCAGGCCTTTGCCGCTTTTTTCCTGCCGGTCGCACGGAAGGTGAGAAGCCCGGCCACCAGCCCGATCATGGCCCATTTCATCGGCAGCACGTCCGCCGTCTCGCTGCGGATCGGCAGCACGGTTACGGTTCCCGGCTGCGATTCATAACCCATCTGGCCCTTTGCCTTAGCCTCGGCAATCTGCTGCGGCGAAACGACCCATTCGGCACCGCGCATCTTGTCCACCGCCATATATCCGGCGCCCGCCACGAGCGCGACGACGAGTGAAACGACTATTCTTGTGGGCATGTTCATTGGTATCTCCTTCAATCCAAAGGAGCGTGTAGTTGCATCAAATGCCGCCACCAAGCAACCGGAGCGATCAATTTCGTCGCGTTTTCATCAAACTCGGAAATCGCACATTTCGTGGTTGCATTCATCGGAATATAATTGGCAAAATCATCCGGAAACCTGTCCAAACTTCACATCGACACGTCACGCATTTCTGCTAAGCAAATTTCCGCAACTGAAACGAATTAGCGACACAATCCTGTGGTTCGCCAACCGACGGGACGGCGCTGGAAAAGATAAATGGCAGACAAGAGCGAAATTACAGAGACCGATATTGCCGACTCCGCGGTTGAAAGCTTTTTTGCCAGGAACCGTGCCTACCTGACGGCCGCGGCCATAACGCTCATCTTCGTGATGATGACGTTTGCAATTTATCGTCTCACCTCGGAAGTAAGATACGACGATGTGATTGCGGCCCTTCTCGACACGTCTTTTTCCTCGGTTCTTCTTGCTATCGTCTTTACCGCGCTGAGCTTCCTGTCACTGATTTTTTATGATGCCAATGCCATCGAATATGTCGGCAAGAAAGTGCGGTTTCCGTCAATGGCGGTCACGGCCTTCGCGGCCTATGCCATCGGCAACACCGCTGGCTTCGGGCCGCTGAGCGGCGGCGCCATCCGCTTCCGCGCCTATTCCCGGCTGGGGCTTTCCCCGGGAGACATCGCACGGGTCATCGCCTTCGTCACGCTGTCGTTCGGCCTTGGGCTTTTGTCGGTGAGCGCGCTTTCAACCTTCATCGTCGCGCCCCGCATCGCCGCAATCATCGGTTTCGACCCGCTCGTGCTGAGAGGCGCGGCGCTCGCCGTCATCGCCATTCTCGTGGCCACG
Source organism: Agrobacterium sp. MS2 (assembly GCF_003261015.1). NCBI lineage: Bacteria > Pseudomonadati > Pseudomonadota > Alphaproteobacteria > Hyphomicrobiales > Rhizobiaceae > Agrobacterium > Agrobacterium sp. MS2. Next base: position 93,562 of record NZ_QLNF01000013.1, read on the forward strand.
GCCTATATCGGGCGCAATGGCAGAGCGATACGCCTCGGCAAATGGCGGCTGCGCCTTCCAGACAGCCGTACGTCTTCGCGTCAGTTCCTGGTGTCTGCATTCGACATCGCCGCTTCGGCTTCCGTTCTTTACGTACTCTTGCCGGAAACGCATCTCGGCTGGCCGACCTTCTTCGCGATCTATGCCACGGCCGTGGGGCTTGGCGTTCTCAGCCACGTGCCCGCCGGCCTCGGGGTCTTCGAAACCGTGATGGTTGCCGGTCTCGGCAATGCGATCAGCGTTGATCAGCTGCTCGGAAGCCTCGTTCTCTATCGCGTCATTTACCACGTGCTGCCGCTGGTGGTCGCCATTCTGGTGATGATCGTTTCGGAAATGAAGCAGTTTGCGGCAAAGCCCGTTGTATCCGATATCAGCCAGCTTGCCGTGCGGCTGGCGCCACCGCTGCTGTCCACATTCGCGATCATTCTCGGCACCATGCTGATTTTCTCGAGCGTGACACCGACGCCGGGCAGCAACCTGGATTTCCTCTCGAACTTCGTCCCGTTGCCTATCATCGAGGCCGCTCACTTTCTGACCAGCATTCTCGGCCTTGGCCTCGTCGTCGCCTCCCGCGGCTTGGGGCAGAGACTGGATGGCGCATGGTGGATCGCCCTCGTTGCGGCATCTCTGGCGCTCATTCTCTCGCTTCTCAAGGCGATCGCGGTTTTCGAAGCGATCTTTCTCGGCTTGTTCATCGTCGCGCTCGCCGCCAACATGCGCAGCTTCAACCGTCACGCCTCTCTAGTCAAACAGGCGCTCGGGCCAAGCTGGCTCGCGGCCATGGCCGTCATCGTCGCCGGCGCGGCCACCATCCTTCTCTTCGTCTATCGCGATACCGATTACAGCCATACGCTCTGGTGGCAGTTCGAATTCTCCGAGGAAGCGCCACGCGGACTGCGCGCCCTTTTAGGCCTCGTGCTTGCCTCCTCCACCATCGCCATCTTCAGCCTCATGAGGCCGGTAGCCTTCCGCCCGGATGCCATCAAGGCCGAAGATATCGCAAGTGCTACAGACATTGTCATGAAGCAGGATGCGGCCGATGCCAATCTGGTGCGCATGGGCGACAAGCACGTGATGTTTTCCGAAAGCGGCAATGCCTTCATCATGTACGGCATTCAGGGCCGCTCATGGATCGCGTTTGCCGATCCGGTCGGCGATGAAGATGATTTCCCTGACCTCGTGTGGCAATTCGTCGAAGGAGCCCGTGCCGCTGGCGCACGTGCCGCCTTCTATCAGATTTCGCCCTTCCTGCTGTCCCATTGCGCCGACGCGGGTCTGCGCGCCTTCAAGCTGGGCGAACTGGCCCTGGTCGATCTCACCGCATTCGAACTCAAAGGTGGCAAGCTTGCCAATCTTCGCCAGTCGCTGAGCCGCGGCGCGCGCGACGGGCTGACCTTCGAGGTCATCGAAAAGACCCAGGTGCAGGATGTTCTGGAAGAGCTGAAACAGGTTTCCGACGGCTGGCTCGCCCACCATAACACCCGCGAAAAACGCTTTTCGCTCGGTGCTTTCGAGCCGGACTACATTCTGTCGCAACCCGTTGCCGTGCTGCGCAAGGATGGAAAGATCACCGCCTTCGCCAATCTGATGGTGACGGATACGAAAAAGGAAGCCACCGTCGATCTCATGCGCTTTTCCCCGGATGCGCCGCGCGGCTCGATGGACTTTCTCTTCGTCAGCATCATGCAATATCTGCGCGAGGCCGGTTACGAGAGCTTCAATCTCGGCATGGCGCCCATGTCCGGCATGTCTAAACGCGACGCGGCGCCCGTCTGGGACCGGATCGGCAGCACACTGTTCGAACACGGTGAACGATTCTACAACTTCAAGGGGCTTCGCGCCTTCAAGGCCAAGTTCCACCCGAAATGGGAACCGCGTTACCTCGCCGTACAGAACGGTGCAGATGCCGCTCTGGCGCTGATGGATGCGACGGTTCTGATCAGCGGCGGTGTCAGAGGAGTGATCGGAAAATGAGAAGATTCAGCATGCTCAAAGCAGTTCTGGCCGCCTCCGCCCTGTTTGCATCCCCCTTGTTCGTTTCTGGCGCCGTTTTTGCTGAGGACAAGCCCGCATACGAAACCGGCATGATCCCCGCCGGGCACATCATGGTGCCTGATGGCGACATCCTCGCCAGCGTCTTCCTGATTTCCGATGCGGACGGATGGTCGGCGGCCGATGAGACCCGTGCCAAGGCGCTGGTAGAAAAGGGCGCCGCCGTGGTCGGCATAGACTTCAAGGAATATCTGAAGGCGCTCGAGGCCGACGATGACGAGTGCATCTATATGATCTCGGACATCGAGTCACTCTCGCAGCAGATCCAGCGCACCGCCGGCACCAGCAGCTATCGCCAGCCCATCCTTTCCGGCATCGGCAAGGGCGGAACGCTGGCGCTGGCGATGATTGCGCAGAGCCCTGTCTCCACCGTGCGGGAGGCCATCGCCGTGGACCCCAAGGCCGGCCTGCCTCTCGAGAAGATCCTCTGTACCCCCGCCACCAAAGATAAAGTGGATGGCGAAACCGTTTATGGTCTGACCGACGGTCCCCTTCCTGCCCCCGTCAGCGTGCTGTTCACCTCTGCTGCGGATCAGAAGGGCCGCGACCACGTCAACGCGCTTGTCAAGCTGCATCCCGATATCGACGTGACGGATGTGGATGACAAGGCGGACGAGGTTCTGACCCAGACCCTCTCCGACCAGGTCGACGCCGCAGGCGACACCGACAGTCCGCTCGGCCTGCCGATCAAGGTTCTGGAAACCAGCCCTGTCATGGACACCATGGCGGTGATCTATTCCGGCGACGGCGGCTGGCGCGATCTTGACGAAGAAGTGGGCGGCGCCTTCCAGAAGGAAGGCATACCCGTCATCGGCGTCGATTCACTCCGCTATTTCTGGAAGGAAAAGAAACCACAGGAGGTCGCAAGCGATCTCGGCCGCATCATCGATACCTATCGCAAGGAATGGAAAGTCCGCAATGTGGTGTTGATCGGCTATTCCTTCGGTGCCGATATTATCCCCGCCACCTATAATCTGCTGCCCGACCGCGACAAATCGCATGTCGTGCAGCTGACCCTGATGGGTCTTTCCACCGAAGTGGATTTCGAAATTTCCGTCGAAGGCTGGCTTGGCGTGGCCGGCGAAGGCAAGGGCGGCAAAACGGTCGATGACATCGCGAAGATCGATCCGAAGCTGGTGCAATGCATATATGGCACGGAAGAAGAAGACGAAGACCCCTGCCCCGGCCTGAAAGCCAAGGGCGTGGAGGCGGTCGGCATCGAGGGCGGCCACCACTTTGACGAGGATTATGAAGGGTTGGCCAAGCGTATCGTGACGTCGCTGAAGACCCGGCTGTCGAAATAACGGCGTCTCACTCACCACCTTGACCCGGGCTACGACAGGAGCCCTCGACAATCCTTGGCGGCGAATGGACCGCCGACGCTTTTCCGCATCGCGCTTGCGGAATCGCCTAAACTATTATTCAAAAGAACCGGACTGCAGTGGATGTTGATCTATTTCTGCAACCCTGCTGCTGTTGATCGCAAACCATCGATTTATATATCCGGACCGGTTCAGGGAGCCGCCGCATGCTTTCCTCAAAACGAAAAACAAAAACGCCGGTCCTGGTGGAACGCATCGACCACTTTGTCGCACAGGTCAAAGAGGCGATGAAAAACGACGACGCCTCGCGCAACAGAAAGATCCGCGATCTGTGGGACGCCGAGGTCCGCTACCATTTCGACAATGGGCGTACCGAAAAGACTCTCGAACTTTACATCATGAAGTACCGTAACGCCTTGAAGGCCGAATTCGGTCCCAAGAGCACGCCGCTTGCCATTTGCAACATGAAAAAACTGCGCGAGCGGCTGAAAACCTACATCGAACGTGCCGACTATCCGAAAACGGGCGTAGCAACCTCGATCGTCGAGAAAATCGAACGCGCGGAATTTAATACAGCCGGCCGCAAACCCACCGTTCTTCTACGCATCGCGGATTTCATTTCTGCGATGAACGGCATGGGCACGAAAGAAGAGATGCAGACCCTGTGGAATGCTGAAATCAGCACCATGAAGGGCAGAGCCCAGACAACGATCATCTCCTACATCACCAAATATCGCAACGCCATCCGCGAGGCGTTTGGCGACGATCACCCGATGCTGAAAATCGCCACCGGCGACGCTGCGATGTATGACGATGCGCGACGGGTGAAGATGGAGAAGATCGCCAGAAAGCACGGCGCGCTGATCACCTTCGAGAATTACCGCCAGGTTCTGAAGATCTGTGCCGACAAACTCCTGTCAGCCGATCCCCTGATGATCGGCATCGGCCTGATCGGCATGACCGGACGCCGACCCTACGAAGTCTTTACCCAGGCGGAATTTTCGCCTGCTCCCTATGGCAAGGGCATTTCCAAATGGAGCGTCCTGTTCAACGGCCAGGCCAAGACAAAACAGGGCGAGGGAACGAAATACGGTGTGACCTATGAGATCCCGGTGCTCGCGCGCTCGGAAACCATTCTTGCCGCCTATAAGCGCCTGCGCGAAAGCGGGCAGGGAAAATTGTGGCATGGCATGTCGATCGATGATTTTTCATCGGAGACGCGCCTGTTGCTCAGGGACACGGTTTTTAACCTCTTCGAAGATCTCTGGCCGAAGGAGGAGCTTCCCAAGCCCTATGGTCTTCGGCATCTCTATGCGGAGGTGGCTTATCATAATTTCGCACCTCCCCACGTGACCAAGAACAGCTATTTCGCCGCCATTCTGGGGCATAACAACAACGATCTCGAAACCTCCCTCTCCTATATGACCTACACGCTGCCGGAGGATCGAGACGATGCGCTTGCACGGGCAAAGCGCACGAACGAGCGGGCATTGCAGCAAATGGCCGCCATTGCGCCGGTTTCCCGCAGCAATCCATAGCGCAGCCGCACCTGCCTTGCGGCCAAGCACGCGATGGAACCGACGCGCAGGACTGTCCCCGCGGAGATTTCGACATGCCGTTGCGCCCCGATCCGGGCGCGCGCTCCCGTTCCCCTGCTTTGGATAAACCGCCGATTTTTCTACCACTTCCAGCCACGATGTATTGTACCAACACCGCTGCGAACAAAATAATTAAATGAATCAATATTTTATAAATTAAACACTAACGAATTATATGAAGTATAAATTAAATAAATACAGCCACACACAAGTTATATCCGAAACAATATTGACAGTTTTCACGAATTAATATTTTCCGGAGGCTTGGGGTGCTGCCCGCATATACAACTTACACCCTCTATAATCGCGACCTGGCATCGTCACTGAAACGCGTCGCAAACGATCCGATCGTATCGCGCGACGCCAAATATTACGCCGACAATATTGGCAAGATCAAAAATCTCGATGAGTTTCTGAAGGACCACAGGCTATATTCCTACGCCATGAAGGCCTATGGCCTCGGCGAGATGACCTACGCCGCCGCCTTCAAGAAGGTGCTGGAAAGCAATCTCAACGACCCGAACAGTTTCGCCAACAAGCTGAAGGACACCCGCTACCGCGACTTCGCGGCGGCGTTTGATTTCGGCACTATCAAATCGGAAAAAACGGTTCAAACGCAAACCCAGCAGGACCGGCTGGTTGCCGCCTATCACGATGCACACAAACAACGAGACGACGAACTGAAGGAGGAAACGCGGTATTACAACATCGTCATCGACACGGTCGGCCATGTGGATGACATCTTCAAAAACACGCGGTTACGGGATTATGTTTTCAAATCCTTCGGCATCGACGCCGAAGCCTTCAACTACAAACATCTGCGGGATGTTCTGACCAGCGATATCAGCAGCGCCGACAGTTACGTCAACAGAACCTACAAACCTCTGGTCGAGGAATGGCAGGCAAAGACCGCCGATCTGCGCATCGAACGCGCAAAAGTCCCCTCCGCCGATAAGGCGTCGCTCGCCAAAATCGATTATCTGCTTGGCCAGTACAACAAGCGCATCGCCAATGCACACAAGCTCTTCGAAATGGCGGCAGCGTTTAATTTCCGCGATGACGGTTTCGTGGATGACGGCACGAAAGCGCAGACGGCAACCCAGAAGCGGCTGATCAACGAAACCTATGTTTTATCGTATCCTCGCCTGACGCAGACCGGCGCAGTTCTCAATCGCGACTTCTTCGCGCAAAAGATGAACGAGATTACCGATGCCGGACAACTCATATCCAATTCCCGTCTTAGAACGATGTTGATCGTCGCCTTCAACCTCAGGGACGACACCGATACCGACAGGAAAATCCAGTGGGCGCTTCGCGAAAATCCCGACGATCCGCAAAGCGCGCTTCACGCCGAGAAGGACAAAGGCTTCATCGATCTTGCGAGAGCGTTCAATTTCGACGGGGAAGGCAAGATCGCTGCCGGAAAGACGATCCAGACCGCCGCCCAGCTCAGTACGATGATGACACTTTATTTCAACCGCTACGACGACGCACAGGAGGCGGCGGACCAAAAGACGATCAAGGACTACAGACGCTATATCGGCCTGACGAAAAACCTGGAGGACTTCCTCTCCGCTGCACCGGCAGCCGTTACCATTCGCAATTTCGCGCTGAAGGCATTCAACATCAGCCCCGAAGAGGTTTCCACGTTCAAGTTGAAGAAGGTCTTCACCAGTGACCTGTCGGACCCAAAAAGTTATGTCCGCAGCCTCAAAGACGACAGGTTCGTCCGGCTGGCGAAAGCCTATAATTTCGATGCCGAAGGCAGGATCGGCTCACCACGGCTGGCCCAGGCCGAAAACGAGATTACCCGCATCTCCCGGAACTACGTTCTCGAAATGACCCGATGGAACACGGCCTCGAAGAGCAGGGAGACGACAGGCAAGCAGGATGAGGAACTCGCCGCCTATCGCCAGAAAAACAGCAAAGACAAGATAAAGGAAAAGGCAAAGACGGAGGCCGCCTATTACCGCCAGCAGATGGAGACGTTGGAAACCGTTGATCAGTTGCTTGCCGACCGCCGTCTGGTGGATTTCATGCTTGTTGCCGAACGCATCGACCCCAAATCGGTCAGCACCGATTATCTGAAAAAGATCTTCAAATCCGACCTCAAAGACCCGAAAAGCTTCGCCAACACCGAAAAGGATCCCCGCTTTCGCGCGCTTGCCGGTTCCTTCAACTTCGACACCAAGGGGAATATTCGCGCGACAGCCAGCCAGCATGTCCAGAACAACCGCGGCCTGATGGAAACGCGTGACAAATACGTTCGGCAGACGCTGGAGGAAAGGGCGGGAGAAGAAAACGCCGGTGTTCGTCTTGCTCTCTATTTCAAGCGGATGGCCGGCGGCATTTCCAATGCCTACGACATACTGGCTGACAATGCGCTTTCGGAATTCACCCGCACCGCCCTTGGAATTCCCGCGGAAACCGCAAATTCCAAGGTCGAGATGCAGGCAAAGATGATCGAAAAGAAACTGAAGATGAGGGACCTGCAGGAAGCCGGCAAGGTCGACAAGCTGATTGACCGCTTTTTGCTGAGGTATGAAATGAACAATTCGCCTTCCGATCCCCGTCTCGACTTGTTCGGCAATGGCAAAATGTCCATCAGCGGCAATACGCTGGCAACCCTCGCCCAGCTTCGGAACGCCCGCAGCCGCTAACTCGTCTGCCTGAAAAGGCTGGCTGGCTCTCGGATGGAAGCTGATACTGGCTCCGGTGGCCAGTGTCAGGGCGGTCAATCCCGCCCGTAGCCCTGGTGCTGTAGAGCAGTATCATCACAGTCAACAACAGCCTGTCAGCGCACCAAAGCCGAAATTCCGTTCAGGTGCGCCCCGCTGAAGCACGGGCCCGTCGAGACGACCGTCCATCGCGCCGTCTGCTAGTGTAATGTACCTGCAATGACCTGTTCCTATCCCTGCTGAAATTTACCGCAGCTGAAAGGAATTCCCATGTCCGACAGGTCATCACTTGCAGTCCCGCCGGCAATCACCCTCATCGCCGCCACATCGCTCTTGCTCACAGCCTGCGCATCAACCGTGATGAAAACTTATGTCGGCGCACCCATCACCAGCGTGATGCTGGACTATGGGCCGCCTGACAATGTCTATAGCCTCGGCCCCGGCCAGCAGGCCTATCAGTGGCGCAAGAACAAGACGCAGGTTGTGGCCGGATCATCAAGCGGCGAGGTCCGCTCGACGCGGCATGGCGAGCGTTACGACGTGTCCGAAACGCCTGGTTATGTCGAGCGCATCGATTGCTACTACACTTTCTACACCCGCGGTTCCGGTAACGACTGGTATGTAACGAGCTTCCGGCAACCCTCACTCGAATGCGAATGATCCTCTTACGGCCCCTCGCCGTTCGAGCCATTTCCCCTTACCGCCGCTTCGACCTGAAAGCGGCGGTCTTATGCTTCTGCGTCACATGTCAGCGGATCAGAAACGATAGTTGAGGCCCGCCTTGACGACGTGATCGCTGACATCCGTCTTCGATCTGCCGCTGGAGGTCGTCGTCGATACATTTCCCGTGTTCACGTAGTTATATTCAAACTTGGCCGACAGGCCGCCGCCGAAACTCTGTTCGACACCCGCTCCCACGAGATAGCCCCGCTTCCAGTCATCCGGTCCGGTAACGCCGTTTCCATCCTTGAATTTCGTCGTGGTCAGACCTGCGGTGCCGTAAAGAAGGGTACGATCAAGCGCCACACCGGCCTTCAGCTTGGCGGCGCCACGAAAACGCTCTCTCAGGCGGCCATTCGGCACCCGCGCCTCGTTGCCGAGATACGAGCCCTCCAGCTCCGCCCCGACGACACCGGAGCCGAACTGGAAATTGTAACCGGCCTGTACGCCACCCGTCAGACCACGGCCACTGGCCAGAGGATTGACTTTTGGTGAGGCGACGCCGCCATGTGCGCCGATATAAGCCCCATTCCAGGAAAAGGCTGGCGGACTGGTATAATCGAATTGCTGCGCATTGTAGTTGGCAAGATCAGCGGAATAGGCGCTCGGTGCCGCCATAATACTGATGGCAACAAGCGATTTTGCAATGAACGACATGAATGACTCCAGACGAAACCAGGGGCGTCTCAATCTGAGGCGCCAGGATTTCCGTTCGCGTTGAAGAACCGGAAACCGGCTCCCATGGTCTCCTGTGCGAATGAGCGCAGCAGATACGGGCATTTTCCGCGCGAGAATTGCGCCTGGATTACACGCGCCCATTTTATTTAAACATAATTGTTATTTTTCAGGTGTTTATACTTATTTCTTTAATCTTATTTTAAGAACTTCAGGAGTCCGGACTTCCCGGAAGCGATTCATGGCCCCGCACCGCTCCCTGGCGTGACGGAGCGGATCTCCAGCCGAACGCAGAAGCCGGGATCAAGGTCGAGGAACAGCACCCTGCCCCCATGCAGCTCAGCTGCTTTCTGCACGAGATTGAGGCCAAGGCCGGCACCGGAGGAGCTGGTGTTGATGCGATGGAACGGTTCGAACACCTGCTCGCGTTCGTCAATGGGTATGCCCGGACCTTCATCGCAGACATCTATGGTTCCTGCTGCACCCACCCGGACGACAATGGCGCCCCTGCCGCCGCCGTGATCGATGGCATTGCGGATGAGGTTGACGACCGCCATCTCAATGATCGACGTCTGGACCGTCAGCAGGGCTTCTTTTTCGCCCGGCTCGAAATCGAACTCGTAACCGGCATCCATCGCAATCGGGGCAAGATCGGTCGCGATACGTTCGACGAGAACATTCAAATCCTGCTCTTCCGCAGGCAGGTCTACCGCGCCCACCGCCTGCATTTCGAGAAGCTGGTGTGCGACGCGGGTAAGCCGGTCGATATCCGCCCGCAGCTGCCGGCTCAGCGCGTCATCGGGAAGAAGATCGGCGCGGACGCGCACGATCGCAATCGGCGTCCTCAGTTCATGGGCGGCGTCGGCCAGGAAGCGGTTGCGGCGATTATAGCCCTCGTCCAGTTTCGAGAGGGCAACATTGAAGGCATCCACCAGCGGAATGATTTCACTCGGCACCTTCGAGCGAGCGATACGGGCGGACCGGTTCTCGAAATTGATCGACTGCGCTTGGGTGACCGTTTCCATGAGGCCACTCAGTGAACGGCCGACCGCACGTGGGGTCACCAGCAATGTCGCAATACCCGTCAGCAGCAACATGGGCACCACGGCCACAAGAATGATGAACCCAATTCCCGGCAGCACGGTCAACCAGCGAATGGCACCATCCGCATCCTTTTCCAGATCCAGCTGTATGTTGATCCAGATATTCACGCCATCATTCGCGAGACCTTTTTCCGTCCCGGCAATAAACTGCAGCCGTCCGGCGGGCGTATCGCGGTTCTCCATCGTGGCCCGGACTGTTTCCCCAGCCTCCAGACGCGCCCTTTCGATGCCCAAAGGAAATGCCCCCGTCACGATGGAAGTGGGGATATCTCCATATCGAAGGACGATTCCTTCCGCGTCCCGCACCATGAACCAGAGATTGCGATAGCGCTGTTTCAGCGCCTCCAGATCGGGTGTAGCCGACACCTGTGTCCGCCCCTGCCCATCCTTTGTCACGCTTTCCGCAATGATGCGCACAGCCTCTTCATTGGCGCCTTCCAGCCTTGGATCGATGATCCAGATCCAGCCAACGAGAAGAACGACGAAGAGAACGAGCAAGAAAGCCTGCAGGACGAGAAGGCGCTTCATCAGCCCCCATCGCAGGGATTGGTTGTGCTGCGAACTCATGACTTTGCCCGAATGAGATAACCGATATTGCGTACGGCTCTAATCTCCACCGTGGCTCCCGCCTGCGCCAGCTTCTTCCTGATACGGGAGATGTGGGCATCGAGCGCATTGGACTCGATCTCGTCGTCGAGCGTATAAACCGCCTCGATCAGGTTGGACCGCGTCACGATACGGTTCGGGCGCCGCATCAGGGCTTCGAGCGCCAGATATTCCCGACGCCGCAACTCGAGGATGGAGCCGGCAACGCTGACTTCATTGCTTCTTTGATCAATGCTCAGATTTCCGAAAATCGCATATCTGTCGGAAATGGAAGGGCCGCGCCTGTGAAGGGCCCTGAGGCGGGCGAGCAGTTCCTCTATCGCAAAAGGCTTGGCGAGATAGTCATCCGCGCCGGCATCCAGCCCGTCAACGCGGTGATCGACACTTCCAAGCGCCGTCAGGACAAGGATCGGTACGGAATGTTTGCTGCGGCGAAGCGCCGATACAAGGTTCAGCCCCTCACCATCGGGCAGGCGGCGATCCAGGACAAGCACATCGTAGGAGCCGTCACGCGCAAGGACATCGGCATCGCTGATGGTACTGACATGATCGGCAAGCACATCGCGCCGGCGCAAGGCTTCGAGCAGCGCACGCGCCATTTCGGGTTCGTCCTCGAGAAGCAGGATTCGCAATGACTTTCCCCCAAAGATCAGCTCTTGCCATCCCCACCACTGATTGGTGAATGTTGCAGATAGATTGCAGCCCGGCCGCCCCTTCTTCTTGTACCATCCCAAACGGCGTAATCCGACTGGCATCGAAGGCGTTGGCCGCGCCACTTATCGCTGTCCCGAGGGTTGTCCGCGCCTGTCGAGATCCGCACGCAGGCGTCAGGCCCCGGGGCCTGGCCTGTATCCGTGCCTCGCATAAAAGCGATCAAGCTCCCGTTGTTGCGGCACCTCGCCGGTATAGATGGCGATATAATCCGCAATTCTCTTCATCCGCACTGCCACATCTTCCTCGGCCTGCATGGAAATGTAGCCGATCTGCACGAGATAAGTGGTGCGGGCGCGCACATCCGCAGTATTTTCGGGATGGCCGAAACGGACGAACATGCGCGAAAGCGCCTCCATTCTCACAGCATCCGCCTTACGAACCTCGGCAAGAATATCATCGGACTGCAGCGCCCAGCTGCGCACCGCGAATTCGAATTTGCTGTCAAAAAGCGAGGGATCCAGCCAGCAATCGAAGACGTTCAGCATCGCCTCGGCCAAGGTTTCCGCGTAGGCCTCCGATTGCCTGAGGATGCTTCCCGTGTTCTTGTCGCGCCAGCGGGACAAAAGCGCCGCCAGCAACTCCTCCCGATCCTTGAAGAACCAGTAAAAGCTGGTGCGCGAGAGATTGAGCTTCTTCGCCAACGGCAAAATCTTGACTGAATCCACCCCCGATTCCAGCAGGGACTCGTAGGCGGCCTCAAGCCAACCCTCCTGCGATCCACGCCAACCGGTTTCGTTTAATGTCGCGTCCATGACAGTTGAGTACCAAATCAGTCCCTGCGCGACAAGGCGAGGCGTACACTCTTGTCTAACTTATAGACACTGGTGTTTTGTTAATTGACACATATGTACATTTTCTCTTAGCCTCGCACCATAACCCCCTTGGAGCAGGCCCATGTCGAACGATCCCCTTCTTCAACCCTATCAGCTGAAGCACCTGACGCTGCGCAACCGTATCATCGTGACGTCGCATGAGCCCGCTTATCCGGAAGACGGCATGCCGAAAGGGCGTTATCGCGCCTATACCGTCGAGCGTGCGAAAGGCGGCGTGGCGTTGACGATGACCGCAGGCTCAGCCGCCGTTTCGAAAGACAGCCCTCCCGTCTTCAACAATTTGCTCGCGTACAAGGATGAAATCGTTCCGTGGATCAGGGAAATGACCGACGCCGTCCACGAGGCGGGGTCGGCAATCATGATCCAGCTCACTCATCTTGGCCGGCGCACCCGGTGGGACAAGGGTGACTGGCTGCCGGTGCTCGCACCTTCACACCAGCGGGAAGCCGCTCATCGCGCCTTTCCGAAGAAAATCGAGGATTGGGATATTGAGCGTGTCATCAAGGATTTCGCCGACGCCGCCGAGCGTATGAAGGCTGGCGGCATGGACGGGGTGGAACTGGAGGCCTATGGTCATCTCATCGATCAGTTCGTCTCCCCGCTGACCAACGAGCTGGATGGCCCCTATGGTGGCTCGCTCGAAAACCGCATGCGTTTCTGCCTCGACGTTTTCCGGGCGATACGCAGGCGCGTGGGTGAGGACTTCATCCTCGGTGTTCGTTACACCGCCGATGAATGTCTGGAGGGTGGCACCGGAAAGGCAGAAGGCCTCGAAATCTCCAGACTGCTGAAAGAAAGCGGTCTGATCGATTATCTCAACGTCATCAGGGGGCATATCGACACCGATCCCGGCCTGACCGACGTTATCCCGATTCAGGGCATGGCAAGTGCGCCGCACCTCGATTTTGCCGGGGAAATCCGTGCAGCGACACGTTTCCCGACCTTCCATGCCGCCAAAATTCAGGACGTTGCCACAGCCCGGCATGCCATCGCCACCGGCAAAGTGGACATGGTCGGCATGACCCGCGCGCACATGACCGATCCGCATATCGTGCGCAAGATCATGGAAAAGCGGGAGGACGATATCCGTCCCTGCGTCGGCGCTAATTACTGTCTCGACCGCATCTATCAGGGCGGCCTTGCCTTCTGCATTCACAATCCGGCAACCGGCCGCGAGGAAACCATGCCGCACGCCATCACCAGGGCCGCGAAAAGCCTGAAGGTGGTTATCGTCGGCGCCGGGCCGGGAGGCCTCGAAGCCGCAAGGGTCTGTGCCGAACGCGGCCATACGGTCGTGGTCTTCGAGGCAGCGAGCCATCCGGGCGGGCAGATTCGCCTCACCGCGCAGAGCGAACGCCGCCGGGAAATGACCGGCATCGTCGACTGGCGCATGAGCCAGTGCGAAAAGCTCGGCGTCGTCTTCCACTTCAACAGCTGGGCGGAAGCGGACACGGTTCTCTCGCAAAAACCCGATGTGGTGATCATCGCCACAGGCGGACTGCCGCATACCGAGGTGCTGTCTAAGGGCAACGAACTGGTCGTCTCCGCGTGGGATATTATTTCCGGAGACGTCAGGCCGGGTGCCAATGTTCTCGTCTATGACGACGCGGGAGACCATGCCGGCCTTCAGGCGGCCGAGCTCATCGCCAAGGCTGGCGGCAAGGTGGAAATCATGACACCGGATCGCTCCTTCGCCCCTGAAGTCATGGCCATGAATCTCGTTCCCTATATGCGCTCGCTGCAAAAGCTCGACGCCACATTCACCGTCACTTACCGGCTGGAAGCAGCCGAAAGAAGCGGCAACCAGATCGTCGCCCACGTCGGCAGCGACTATGGCGGCATTTCCAGACAGCGCACCGTCGACCAGATCGTCGTCAATCACGGTACAGTCCCGCTGGATGAACTGTATTTCGAACTCAAGCCCGGCTCGACAAATCTCGGGGAGGTTTCCTATGACGCCCTGCTCGCCGGAGAGGCTCAGACCGTCGCGCGCAATCCGACAGGCACATATCGGTTGTTCCGCATCGGCGATGCCGTCGCGGCGCGCAACACCCATGCGGCGATCTACGACGCCCTGCGCCTCGCAAAGGACATTTGAGGCGCGGGTCGCGTTGCGGCCCGGCCCCAGGGCGCATCGAGGGGATCATTCGATGCCGACGATGTTCACTTTTCAGGCAGGATGGCGGCTGTCGCCCGGATCATCGTACAGGCACAAGCTCGAATGGACCAAAGTAAGATCCACTATATGGACCTCTATACGCGAGTCTAAAACTGCGTAATTGCGGCCTTTTACTATTGATTTTATCATTCTTCCTGTGTATCCCGAACGTATGGTTTTGTAACGGTCCATATCGTGGAGGCGATATACCGATACGCTCAGACTTTTGGAGGGGTCTGGCCGGTCTTGCGATGACAGATATATCCTGATGCCGGCCATGATCGTGGCTGGGGCCCGGACATTCTGCCTTGCTGACCACCATCCATTGCGAAGGTTGTTCTGCGGGAGAGGAGGCCCCAATGACCATGACCGCAAACGCGAATGACGACGTCTTTGTGCTCGACGGCGAGCTACTGCACACGGAGCCGGTAACAGGCTCCTGGTTCATGCGGCCGGTCGAGGCCATGGCAGCCATTCTTTTGGCGCTGATGATCGGCCTGCTTCTGCTCGGCGTGACATCACGTTATGCCTTGCATCTGCCGATTGTCTGGATCGATGAAACGGCGTCGTTGTGCTTCCTGTGGTTTGCCATGCTGGGTGCGGCCATTGCCATCGACCGTAGCGAGCACCTGCGCCTGACGCTGTTCCTCAACATGTTTCCGCAGCGTTTTCTGGGTTACATCAATTCTTTGGCGCTGGTGCTGGTGGCGACATTTCTTGCGGCTATCATCAAGCCCGCAATCGAATACGCCATCGAGGAATGGGTCGTCACATCGGCGGCGCTGAACATTCCCATGACTTTCCGCGCCGCAGCCCTGCCATTCGGCGCCTCCCTGATGTTGCTCCTGGTCATGAACAACCTCCTCCGGAGGGAAAGGCTGCGGGACATCGTCGCCGCTATCGTCACGGTTGCGGTGGCGGCCGGCCTGCTGTTTCTGGCGTCGCCCACACTGGAATCCTTTGGCAATTTTAACCTGGCGATCTTCCTCGGCCTGTTCGTGGCGGTGTTTTTGGCGCTCGGCGTGCCCATTGCCTTCTGTTTCGGCCTTGGAACATTGTCCTATCTAACTTTCACCACCTGGGTTCCGATGATCGTTATGGTCGGGCGCATGGATGAAGGAATGTCGGGCATCATTCTGCTGTCGGTGCCGGTATTCGTGCTGCTGGGCTGCGTCCTTGACGCAACCGGCATGGGCAAGGCGATCGTCGAACTGCTGTCCTCAATGTTCGGCCACATCCGCGCGGGCATGTCCTATGTTCTGCTCGGTTCGCTGTTTCTGGTCTCGGGCATTTCCGGCTCCAAGGTTTCAGATATGGCAACGGTCGCACCTGCGCTGTTTCCGGAAATGAAGCGACGCGGCCACAAGCCCAAGGAAATGATCGCACTGCTGGCCACCGGCGCCGCCATGGCCGATACCGTTCCGCCGTCCATCGTTCTCATCGTCCTCGGTTCGGCAGCGGGCGTATCGATTGCCGGCCTGTTTACCTCCGGCTTCATGATCGCCATGGTGCTGCTTCTGGTGCTGGCGGTATTGGCCCGGTGGAAAGCACGCAACGAAAACATGGATGGCGCCAGACGCACCCCTTGGCCGCTGGTCGGCAAGGCGGCACTGGTTGCCGCCCCCGCTCTGGTTCTGCCTTTCCTCATCCGCAGCCTTGTGGGCGGCGGTGTGGCAACGGCGACCGAAGTATCCACCATTGCAGTGCTCTATGCCATGATTATCGGCGCGGTGCTTTATGGCGGGATCAGCCTGAAAAAACTCTACTCCATGCTGGTGGAGACAGCGGCGCTCTCGGGCGCGATCCTGCTGATCCTCGGCTGCGCCTCCGCCATGGCCTGGGGTTTGACGCAAAGCGGTTTCGCCTTCGAATTGACCGCGATGATAACCGACCTGCCGGGCGGCTGGATGACCTACATGATCGTGTCGATCCTGATCTTCATGATCCTCGGCTGCGTGCTGGAAGGACTGCCTGCAATCGTTCTGCTCGCGCCGATCATGTTCCCCATTGCCCGCACGCTCGGCATCAACGACATCCATTATTCGATGGTCGTGGTGGTCGCCATGAATATCGGCCTGATGGCGCCGCCCATCGGCATCGGCTTCTACATTGCCTGCAAGATCGGCAATGTCTCGCCCGATGAAGCCATGGGTGCCATCTGGCCCTATCTCGCAGCCATGGTCATCGGCCTGCTGCTGATTGCCGGAATTCCGGGTCTATCCACAATTCTGCTCTGACACCGTGGCGGGTCCGCCCGCCATGCCGACGAACGACACATGCTTTTATTTGGGAGGAGAAAGCAATGATCATCAACAGACGTACCATGCTCGCGGGCGCCGGTTCTGCCGTTCTTGCCACCGCGTTCGTATCGCGCGCACGCGCCGCGGAATTCAGCTACAAATATGCCAATAACCTGCCGGCTGCGCACCCCATGAACGTGCGCGCGAAGGAAGCGGCCGATCGTATCGAGAAAGAAACCGACGGGCGGGTCAATATCAAGATATTCCCCAGCAGCCAGTTGGGGGCCGATACCGACATGCTGAGCCAGGTGCGTTCCGGCGGCGTTGAATTCTTCACGCTCTCGCCGCTGATCCTGTCCACGCTGGTACCAAACGCGTCCATCAGCGGCATCGGCTTTGCCTTCCCGGATTATGATTCCGTATGGGCGGCCATGGACGGCGATCTCGGCAAATATGTACGCGGTGAAATTGCCAAACAGAATCTCGTCGCCATGGATACGATCTGGGACAACGGTTTCCGCCAGATCACCAGCGCGTCGAAACCCATCACCACGCCTGCCGATCTCGAAAGTTTCAAGATCCGCGTGCCGGTGAGCCCTCTCTGGACCTCGATGTTCAAGGCCTTCAAGTCGGCTCCCGCTTCCATCAACTTCGCGGAAGTCTACACCGCGTTGCAGACCGGCGTCGTCGACGGCCAGGAAAACCCTCTGGCCATCATTTCCACCGCGAAGCTCTTCGAAGTGCAGAAGTTCTGCTCGGTTACCAATCACATGTGGGATGGTTTCTGGTTCCTCGCCAACAAGCGCGCGTGGGAGCGGCTGCCAGACGACCTGCGCACCATCGTTGCCAAGAACCTCAATCAGGCCGGCAAGGATGAACGCGCCGATGTGGCGAAGCTCAATGCCTCGGTGAAGGAAGACTTGATCAGCAAGGGCATGGCCTTCAACGATACTGACGCATCGCTCTTCCGTGCAGCCCTCAAGGAAGCCGGATTCTATTCCGAGTGGAAAAGCAAATATGGCGACGAAGCCTGGGCCATTCTCGAAAAGGCCGTTGGCGCCAGCCTGACCTGACCGGTCAGCAAATAATCGGTCCCGCCGCAAGCGGGGCCGATCCGATCACTTCTGGCTGTTTTAATGGAGACTGTTTTGACAGGTCGCCTGACGGGAAAACGCGCGCTTGTATTTGGCGCAGGATCATCGGGGCCGGGCTTTGGCAATGGCAAGGCTGCGGCCGTGCAATTTGCCCGTGAGGGCGCGCGCGTAGCCTGTGTCGACCTCTCCGCCGACGCGGCTGAAGAAACCGCGCAGATCATCCGCGAAGAAGGTTTTGAGGCAATCGCCGTTGCCGCCGATGTCACGAAGCTGGAATCCGTATCAGCGGCAGTTGCACGAACCTGCGATGCCTTTGAAGGCATCGACATCCTCCATAATAATGTCGGCGTGACGCATATGGGCGGGCCGGTAGAGCTGGATGAGGAGCACTTTCGCGCCTCCGTCGATCTCAACATCGGCTCTGTCTATCGCACCGCCAAGGCTGTTCTGCCGGTGATGCTGAGGCAGGGCGGCGGTGCCATCGTCAATATTTCCTCACTCGCCTCGATCCGCTGGACCGGCTATCCTTATTTCGCCTATTACGCCATGAAGGCCGCGGTCAACCAGGCCACCGTGGCGCTGGCGATGCAATACGCACGGCAAGGTATTCGCGCCAATTGCGTTCTGCCGGGCATGATCGATACGCCGCTGATCTACAAGCAGATCAGCAGCCAGTACGCCTCCGTCGAGGAAATGGTGGCGGCGCGTAATGCCGCGGTGCCCGTGGGGCGCATGGGTGATGCCTTTGATATCGCCCGCGCCGCCGTTTTTCTGGCATCCGATGAAGCAAAATTTATCACGGGCATCTGCCTGCCGGTCGACGGCGGCCAAAGTTGCGCAGTGGGGGCGTTTACCTGATATGGCCACGGTGGTTGCGGCGGAAAACGATCTGACAGGGGCACGTGCCGTGGACCGGGCGCTGGCGCTGCTGTCCATGGTGGGGCGGCACGCCGAACGCGGTGTGTCGCTTTCCGGCATCGTCGCCGAAAGCGGGTTGAACAAGCCAACGGCCCGCCGCCTGCTGCTGGCGTTGATCCGGGCAGGCCTCGTGGAACAGGACGAGGAGACACGCCGATATTATCTCGGCGAGGAAGCCTACGTGCTGGGCAGCCTGTCGTCACGCCGTTTCGGATTGTTGCAGATGGCCCAGGACGGACTGACGCGTATTTCCCGCCGTACCGAGGATTCGAGCTTCCTTTCGGTACGCCGCGATACGTTTTCGCTCTGCCTCTATCGTGAGGAAGGCACCTGGCCCGTGCGTACCCATGCGCTCCAGGCCGGTTTCGAGCACCCGCTGGGTATCGGCGCCGGATCTCTCGCCATGCTGGCCGCCCTGCCCGATGCCGAAGTGGATAGCGTCATTGCCGCCAATAGCGGCCTCATCGCCGCGAATTATCCCGGCATCACGCTCGACGGGCTACGCCGTGATGTCGAAT
Source organism: Agrobacterium sp. MS2 (assembly GCF_003261015.1). Classification (NCBI taxonomy): domain Bacteria; kingdom Pseudomonadati; phylum Pseudomonadota; class Alphaproteobacteria; order Hyphomicrobiales; family Rhizobiaceae; genus Agrobacterium; species Agrobacterium sp. MS2. The sequence goes on from NZ_QLNF01000013.1 coordinate 112,830, forward strand.
TGACCCGGGCGAACGGCTACTCGCTCAATCCCGGCCTCATCCTTTCCAATTCATGGGGTATCGGTGTCGCAATCCGCACGCCGGATGGAGCGGTGGCGGGAGCGTTGAGCATCGCCGCCGTCGATAGCCGCATGCGGCCGGAGCGTCAGCCAGAACTGGCGGCGCTGCTGCGCGAAGAGGTGACACGTATCGAAACACGCATCGCAGAAATGATGGCCAGCCGCGCACGCACGCGCGGCGACGGCGAACCGAAGCGACAGGCAAGGAGAACGAGCAAATGAGCAAAGCGCAGATCGTCGGCTGGGCGCATTCGCCTTTCGGCAAATCGACCCTTGAAAATACCGAACAGCTGATGGCGACAGTAGTCGCGCCGGCCATAGACCATGCGGGCATCGACGTTGGCGATATCGACGGCATTTTTGTCGGTGTGATGAACAATGGTTTCTCGAAACAGGATTTTCAGGGCGCCCTGGTGGCAATGGGTGATGAAAGACTGGCCTATACGCCCGCCGTGCGCTTCGAAAATGCCTGCGCGACGGGATCGGCCGCCCTGTACAGCGCGATGGATTTCATCGAGGCGGGGCGGGGCCGCATTGCGCTCGTCGTGGGCGCCGAAAAAATGACGGCGCTTCCCACCGCCGAGGTAGGCGACATTCTGCTCTCTGCTTGCTACCGCGCAGAAGAGGCCAATATCCCCGGCGGTTTTGCCGGCCAGTTCGGTCGCATCGCCCAGGCCTATTTCCAGCGTTATGGCGATCGCTCGGAGGAGCTTGCGATGATCGCCGCCAAGAACCACGCCAACGGCGCGGTCAATCCCTATGCCCATATGCGCAAGGATTTCGGCTTCGAATTCTGCAACACCGTGTCCGATAAGAACCCGTATGTCGCAGGCCCGCTGCGCCGTACCGACTGCTCGCTGATTTCCGACGGCGCGGCGGCCATCGTTTTGGCCGACGAAGAAACCGCAGCCAGCCTCCACCGGGCGATCGGCTTTCGGGGCAGAAAACAGATCAATGACATTCTGGCGCTGAGCCGCCGCGACCCGCTGGCCTTCGAGGGCGCCCGCCGCGCATGGGCGGGCTCGCTGGAACTTGCGGGCGCTACGCTCGACGACCTTTCCTTCGTTGAAACGCACGACTGCTTCACCATAGCTGAACTTATCGAATATGAGGCCATGGGGCTCGCAAAACCAGGCGAAGGGCACCGGGTCGTGCACGAAGGCACCGCGCTGAAGACCGGCCGTTTGCCAATCAACCCTTCAGGGGGACTGAAATCGAAAGGCCACCCGGTCGGAGCGACCGGCGTTTCCATGCATGTAATGGCAGCGATGCAGTTGATGGACGAGGCTGGAGACATGCAGATCCCCGGCGCCTCGCTTGCCGGCGTTTTCAACATGGGCGGCACCGCGGTTGCCAACTATGTTTCGATCATGGAGCGCGTGAAATGAGGACACCTGGCCCCGTGCAGCATCCTCCGGGCGGTGTCACACCATCAACCACGCGGGTGATGAACCTTTCGCATTTTCTGACGCAGGCCGCGCGCCGCAACCCGCATCATATCGGCTTCGTCTGGGGTGAAAAGACCTGGAGCTGGGCGCAAATGGAAGCCCGCGTCGACGCCATGGCGCATGCGCTGGTCAGTGAATTCGGTGTCGTCAAGGGTGACCGTATTCTGGTGCAGTCTTCCAACAACAACCAGATGTTCGAATCGATGTTCGCCTGCTTCCGGGTGGGCGCGGTGTGGGTGCCGACCAATTACCGCCAATCGCCAGATGAAGTCGGCTACCTGGCAAAGGCCAGCGGCGCACGCGGCATGATCTGCGCCAGCGCTTTTCCCGAACATGCGAAAGCAAGCCGTGAAGCCGCAGCAATCGATTTCACCATCGCCATCGGTCAGACGGAATTCGGTGAGGATTATGATGCGATTGTCGCCCGTCATCTGGGTCAGAAGGTCAAGGGCGAGGCGGTGGATCGCGACGATCCCTGCTGGTTCTTCTTCACGTCGGGCACCACCGGGCGCCCCAAGGCGGCGGTGCTGACCCACGGGCAGATGGCCTTTGTCATCACCAACCATCTCTGCGATCTGATGCCCGGCACGGGAACAGGCGACGCATCCATCGTTGTCGCTCCGCTTTCGCACGGCGCGGGTATTCACCAGCTGGTGCAGGTGGCGCACGGGGCAAAGACCGTGCTGCCGGCATCGGAAAAACTCGATGTCCCCGCCGTTTGGGCGCTGATCGAGAAATGGCGTGTCACCAATGCCTTCACCGTGCCGACCATTTTGAAAATGTTGATCGAAGACCCGTCCGTGGATCGTTTCGATCATTCCTCGCTGCGCTATGTCATCTATGCCGGCGCGCCGATGTATCGCGCCGACCAGAAACGGGCATTGGCAAAGCTCGGTCCGGTGCTGGTGCAATATTTCGGCCTCGGCGAAGTCACCGGTAATATCACGGTGCTTCCCCCTTCCTTCCATAGCGCAGAAGACGGTCCGGAAGCGCGGGTCGGCACCTGCGGGTTCGACCGGACAGGCATGGAAGTGCAGATCCAGAACGACGCAGGCGAAGAGGTGGAGGCGGGAGAAACCGGCGAGATCTGCGTGATCGGTCCCGCCGTCTTCGCCGGTTATTACAACAACCCCGACGCCAATGCCAAAGCCTTCCGCAACGGCTGGTTCCGCACCGGCGATCTCGGCCACCGCGATGAAAACGGCTTCGTTTACATCACCGGGCGCGCCTCCGACATGTATATTTCCGGCGGCTCGAACATCTATCCGCGCGAGATCGAAGAAAAAATTCTCATGCATCCCGATATCAGCGAGACGGCGGTTCTGGGTGTGCCAGATGCTGTGTGGGGCGAAGTGGGCGTGGCGGTCTGCGTGGCGAGAGAAGGCGCTGACATCGCCGGCATCGACCTCAAGGCCTATCTGGAAGGCAAGATGGCCCGTTACAAGCTGCCCAAAACAGTCGTGTTCTGGGGTGCCATGCCAAAATCCGCCTATGGCAAGATCACCAAGAAACTGATCCGCGAAGAGCTGGAAAGGCGCGGCCAGATGCCGGTTTTCGAGGAAAAGCGGACGGGCTGACGCGCGCGGCATTCAACCGGGAGGAGAGGGTATGACACAACGGACGGCAGGGACAAAAGGGGCTGTCGCGATCACCGGCGGAGCATCCGGCATCGGTTTTTCCACCGCGCAGCTGCTGATGGCGCGCGGATGGCAACCCTGGCTGCTGGATCTCAAGCGCGAAGCGCTGGACGCGGCCTGCGAGAAGCTGGGTATCGACGCCTCGCGTGGCATCGTGTGCAACGTGGCGGATGAAGCGTCGATAGAGGAGGCGTTCGCCGCGTTGACGGTAAATGGCGTTGAACAGGCGGTTGAGCTGGTGGCCATCGTCAACAGCGCCGGCATCGGCATCGACAAGCTTTCCGTCGAGACCAGCGTCGAAGAATTTCGCCGCATCGTCGACGTCAATCTCGTCGGCAGCTTCGCGGTGGCTCGCGCGGCGGCGCGTTACTGGCTGGACCGTGAGATTCCCGGCTCCATCGTCAACATCAGCTCAGTTTCCGGCATGTGTGGCAACCGGGGCCGCAGCGCCTATGGTGCCTCGAAAGGCGGCGTCAATCTCCTGACGATGGTGATGGCGAACGAGCTCGGACAATCGGGCATCCGCGTCAATGCAATTGCACCCGGCCCGGTCGATACACCACTGACCCAGGCGGTCCATACCGAGAATGTTCGCGATCAGTGGCATAGCCGTGTTCCCATGCACCGCTATGGCAGAACCGATGAAATCGCCTCTGCCGTGGCGTTTCTGGTGTCGGATGATGCGAGCTACGTCAATGGTCAGGTTCTTGCCGTGGATGGCGGCTTCATCACCGCGGGGCTGGCGGTATGACGCCGATGGCACAGGCAGCGCTTCCGCGCAGCATCGTCCACCCCGGGCCGGAGACACCCGAGCGCTTTCGCGCCATCGGCTGCCATGTCCATCCTGTCACGTTAACCGTCCGGGCCGGCAGGTGCGTCAACGAAGCGATTGCCGCTGCCTTTGCGGAACGGGGTTTCGAAGGTGGCTACATCAGGCTGAAAAACGTGCCGATGAAGCGGCTGGAATACGTTATGCCCGCGGCCGCTCCCGATGCCTCCCATGCGGCCTGGTACAGCGAAACCTTTTCCATGCCCGAGGGCACGATCATCGATGCCGGCCTTCATATGGGACGTCGCGATGGCCAGCCGTTTCTGCACTGCCATGGTTCGTGGAAAAGTGCTCAGGACGTCGTCTCCATGGGACATCTGCTTCCCTTCGAAGCCGAATTTGCCCAAGAAATACAATTTGAGGCGCTGGCGCTTGACGGAGCGATCCTCGACGCTCGGCAGGATGAGGAAACGAATTTTCCGCTTTTCACGCCCATCCCCCGGCCGCGTAGGCATCAGGATGCGGGACTGAGGGCACTTTTATGCACTGTCCGGCCTAACACCGACATCTGCCTCGCCCTCGAAGCGGCCTGCAAGGAATTCGGCCTGCCGGAAGCCGATGTCAATGGCATTGGAAGCCTTATTGGCGCGGACTACGATGACGGAACGACCATTACCGCCTACGCCAGTGAAATCCTTATCCGCGCGGGCCATATCAGCGCCGACAGTGAACGCACGGTGCTGGATATTGCGATGGTCGACCTCACCCGCCACATCAGCGCCGGGCGGTTGGTGCGCGGCAAAAACCCCGTTTGCGTCACCTTCGAACTTCTTCTGACGGAGAAACGTGAGGCCGCAGCTTGAGCGGCGCAGGGACGTTTGGCGACACGGCGCCCCTGCTCGTCCCATTTTGTTCACGCCGCTTGCGATTTTTCCGTCGGCAGCCATTCCTCCAGCGTCACCTCGAAAGTCATGCAGACAGGGTTGGCGCCTGCGATGAAGGGGCCGCCGTAAACCGCACCCTCCGTATCGGCCACAACGCCGGTCAGCGCAGCGCGCAACGAGCCATCAGGCTGGGCGCGTACTTCGCCGGCTATCGAAACGATTTCAACGGCGGGGCCGCTTATCTGCAGAAAATCGCCGCTGCGGGTGCCGAGGCACGCATCCACCAGGCTGCCCAGCGCACCGCGCACGAAGGCATTGCGGAAGCCCTCGGCCAGGCACAGTTTCTCGACGCCGAGCACAAGATCTTCATTGGGGGCTATGCGGGCATAGGCCACGCGTCCCATGGAACCGGATTCGACAATATCATGCATGTTCATCGGCGCGCTCCATGCGATTTTTCGGTTGAAGAAGGGGAATATTCGTTTCTGGATCGAAAGACTGTTGCAACAGAAAACTGTCGAGCGAGGTCACAAGCGCGGAAATGCCACCCTCGCCGACAATGCAGGATTCTGTCAGCAAATGACCGCCCCTGACCAAACCCGCCGCGGTTCGCATGGCGGCGTGGCAATGCACGATCGGCTCGCCCTTCATGCTGCGCCCGAGCGTGGCGTTGCCGAAGATGAGCCACGCCGCACCGGCGTCGATGGGCTTCGTATAAGCGATGACGGCGTTGCCGGATGGATCAGGCGGAGCAACGCAATAGGACAATCCATCGAAGTGCCCTCCGAGTATGGTCAGGGAGGCGCTTTCAATGCCTTCCCCCGCAAGCGGCTGAACGATGCCGTCGTAAAGGCTGCGTCCCGGCTTGATGAACAGCCGGACATGGCGCGCCGAGGGCGAGCGCAGGCTGTTGATGCGCACAGGCGCGGAAATACCGGGATGGATCAACGTCCTGGGTCTTGGAAAATGCTGCTGCGATATCGGTGCCATGCCCGCTCCTCCCTGCTGCCTGTACCATGCAGTACGGTACTGAAAAACCAGCCGAAGGTGCTTTCGAATGGCGCAGCCAAAGCATCGAAACCAAAACACTTCTTTCGCACGCCGACGGATCGGCGGCAGATTTTTTTGCTGCATGTTTGGGAGAGACCGGCATGACGAAGCCGCTCGACAGGATCGACCGCAAAATACTCCGCGCCCTGCTGGAAAACGGCAGGCTGAGCAATACGGAACTATCCGAGAAGGTGGGACTTTCACCCAGCCCCTGCTGGCAGCGAGTCAAGCGGCTGGAAGAGGAAGGTGTCATCCGCGGCTATACGGCAATTCTCGATCAGGCGCAGCTAGGCTTGACCGAGACGGTAATCATCGAGGTCATGCTGGAGCGTCACGATGATGAGGTTCTGGAACGTTTCGGCGAAGCCATGGCGGCTCTTCCAGAGGTGCTGGAAGCTTATCTGACCACCGGCGAATATGATTATCTCATCAAGGTCGCGGTGGCGGGAACCGCAGGTTACGAGCAATTTCTGCGCCGCAAGCTCTACAAGATCGAGGGCGTGCGCCATTCGCGCTCCTGCTTTGCACTCAAATGTCTCAAGCACACCTTGTCGGTCGTGCCAGATACCGAGCCTCCGTCTCGTCCGACCTGAAAACACTTGTAGGTCGGATAAGCGCCCGTTGCACCACCCGTGATGCAACGGGCACTTTTAAGCTCCTGCCCGCGGCCCCACACCATGGGTAAGCGTCCCTTTCGGTAACAGCTTCATGACGAAACTCGCCACGGACGATTTCTCGTGCAATGCGGATGCAGGGCTGGGATGAAGAAGCTTGCGACGGTGGGCCTTCCGCAGCTCTCCGTCCGGCACCCCAACATCCCGCTCTATTTTAGTGGCCGCCCTTCGTGGACGGCGCCGGCGTGTTGAGCAACTGCTGCTCCCAGAGATAGGCGATGCCGCTGCCGCCGAAGTGCTGGATGAGAATTTCGGTCAGCTCCTCAACATGCTCGGTGCGGGCCCAATCGCGTTGCCATTCACCCGCAAGCGCCATTACCGTCATCACATTTGCGCCGGCCGCGATCATGCGCTGGATGGCAACTTCATGAGATTCCTTCGAAATCCCGCCGGAAGCGTCGGTAATCACGGTCACGTCCCAGCCTTCGCCAGCGGCCTGGATCACGGGCATTGCAACGCAGACTTCGGTCCACAGTCCGGCAATGATCAGCTGCTTGCGGCCGGTCGCCTTGACAACGTTCACTACATTCTCGTCCTGCCAGGTGTTCACCCAGGTGCGATCGATGACTTGCTGATCAGGAAACACGTCGGTGATCTGCTTGAAGAGAAGTCCGCCGCGTGCCGCAATTACGCTGGTGAGGACAGTCGGAACATCGAAGGCTTTGGCCAGCTTCGCCAGCGCCGTCGTGAGATTGACCACAGCCTGCGGATCGTGGCTGTTCAGGTTTGCGAGCTGATAGGGCTGATGATCAATCAGAACGAGGACGGAATCTTCGGGGCGGAGAAGTGAATCAAGGCCGTTACGAAAGGTCATGGGTTCATCCTGTGTTGGCGGTTTATCGAGGCGCTTGCGCAAGGGACCTGCATCCCTTCGGGCGTTGCCGCGGGAGGAAACTTGTCATTCCTGTTTATGATGCGGTAGTCCTTGTCAGCGTTGAGCTGTGTTGCAGAATGGGGAACGCAGAGTGGATATCGAAGACATCAGGACATTTGTCGAAGTTGCAGATGCGGGAGGTGTCTCTTCGGCCGCAGTGCGGCTCGGCATCTCCAAGTCCATGGTCAGCAGGCGGCTGGCGCGGCTTGAGGCTGAACTTGGCGTTCAGCTTCTGGCCAGGTCCACACGCGGCGCTTCCCTGACGGAGGCGGGCGCCACCTTCCGGGACTATGCCGCTAGGATTTCAGCCGACATCGATATGGCGCGGGAGACGATTCTTCCGGCTGGTGAGCTTCGCGGGCGTCTGCGGATTGCGGCGCCGCTCTCTTTCGGCCCAACGCATTTCGCGCTCGTGATTGCGCAAATGGCGCGCCGCTATCCCCAGCTTCAGATCCAGACCTGCTACACTGATCGTTTCGTGGATCTGATCGCCGAAGGATATGATTGCGCGATCCGGGTCGGGAACCTTCCGGATTCAAGCCTCGTCGCCAGACGCGTCGGTCCGCTCTATGGAATTTTTGTTGCCAGCCCGGATTACATCAAGGTCCACGGCTCGCCGCAAACACCCGAAGAACTTGTGGCTCATCAGGCTCTCATGCAAGGCACGGAAACCTGGCAGGTGATGGACGGAGACAGGGTGATAACCGTTCGTCCGCAGGGACAGTTCAAGGCCGATAACGGAGTTGCTCTTGCTGTCGCCGCGGCGGCCGGATTGGGAGTCGCCGTGCTGCCTTACGACCTCGTCAAAAATTATCTGGCTGCGGGCGAACTGGTGGAAGTGATGAAAGGTCATCCTCCACCCCCGGCCGGGATATATGTCGTCCGGCCGCCGGGTCAGCATCCCGCAAGAAAAGTCCGGGTGCTGACCGAAATGCTGATCGAGTGCTTCGGCAGTGGGAAGGGCTCAAGCGCCTGACCGCATGAATGGGTGGCAGCAACCTCAAGGTGTCATCACGACGCGGCCAAGCGGCTTGGCTCTCTCCGCATATTCATGTGCCATCGAGGCGTCGCTCAACGGAAACACGCGGTCGATCACGACCTCCATGCGTCCCTCGGCCACGGCCTTGAGAAGCTGGATGACAGTTCCGTATACCGCCGGCCTCTCGAAGAGCGGCCCCATGAAGACACCGTGCAGCGTTTGATTGTTCTGCATCGGCGGCCAGAGGTCGGCATGGAGGCTGCCGCCACCTGCATTCCCGACGAACACGAGGCGACCCTCGGGCGCGAGAGCGGATAAGGACGCTTGCAAAGTCGAACCGACAGGATCGATGACGAGGTCAGCCCCCATGCCACCGGTCAGCCGGAGAACCTCCTCAACGACATCCTTTTCCAGCCGATCGATGACATGTGATGCGCCGAGGCCGCGCAGGCGTGCCTGTCTTTCACTACCGCCCGCCACAGCAATGACGGTCGCGCCGGCGTCACGCGCCAATTGGACGGCAGCCAGACCCACGCCGCCTGCGGCAGCCTGTATCAGAACTGTCTCTGCCTTTTGCAAGCCGCCTCTAGTGATCAGACAATGATGAGCCGTGCCGAACGAAATCGGCAGGGCCGCGGCCTGTGCCATTCCCACGCCCTCCGGCACAAGCCATGTGCGCGAGGCCGGGACGGACCAGAGTTCCGCATGGGACCCCTGCATATCGAATGCAGCCACCCTTTCGCCGACCGCCCGGTCGCGGACATTTTTACCAACGGAAATCACGGTCCCTGCAGCGGCATAGCCGACAATCCACGGTGATTGCTGTGGTGTCGACCGGCGATTGATCAGATCGCCGCCTTCAATGGAAATCGCCTCGACGGCAATAAGCACATCATCCGGCCCGCAAACCGGATCGGGCACATCAGCATATCTCAAAACTGTAGGAGGACCGGGGTTGTCGTAAACTGCGGCTTTCATGTATTTTTCCTTGGCTGGCAGGGAGCATGATGCGACGCTATTTTTTCGCTTCGCGGTTCAAGAACGAAGGGGATGTACAGACTGCGCCGATTTTTCAACAGAGATCGGTTACCGATCGGTGCCCCGTCCGATTTTCATCGAGCGAAGCACCGGCTGCAGTGCGCTTTCAAGCAAGCGCGCCGCCGTCGACGGTAAGGATCGTCCCTGTGATCTGCCGGGCGGCAGGCGTTGCGAGAAAAGCGACGGCGGCCGCGACATCTTCCGGCTGATTGAAGCGGCCAAGCGCGCTCAGGCTGCGCTGGTAGTCCGCTGATTCTCCCGTCTCGGGATTCGAGTCGGTGTTCGTCGATCCCGGCTGAACGAGATTGACCGTTATGTCCCGAGCACCCAATTCTCGCGCAAGTCCGCGATTGAATGCCTGAAGCGCACTCTTGGTCATATAATAGACCGTACCGGGGACGCCGACGATGCGATCCGCGCCCGCTGAGCCGATATTTATGATCCGGCCACCTTCCTTGAGGTGTGGAATGGCTGCCTTCGACGCCAGAACAGGCCCGCGGACGTTAACCGCCAGCAACGCGTCGAGATCCTCGACTGCGAAATCGGCAATATTATTGTATCGTCCTATCGCGGCATTGTTGACGAGAATGTCGAGGCCGCCCAGAGCCCGGACCGTCTCGTCCACGGCGTGTTGTATTGCGGCCGGATCGGCGCTGTCAGCCTGGATCGCGACGGCCGTGCCCCCCGCGGCCTGAATTGCCCGAACGAGTTGCGCGGCGCTCTCGGCTGACCGCTCATAGGTTATTGCTACATTCGCTCCCTTCCCAGAAAGAGCGCGCGCAATTGCTGCACCTATGCCACGCGAACCACCCGTTACCAGAGCGTTCTTTCCAGCCAGTTCCTGCATAATCCGGACCCTTTCAATCTCATGTCGCCCCGATGCGCGGTCTCGAGGTATGTTCCACCTGATTACCGGGGATCGTGGCAGCTCAATTCGTCAAGACTGAAGATAGGCGGGCACGGCGAAAGCTACATGCCCGATCTTCCCAGAGACTTGCCTGATCCTTCCAAATCACTACATGCCTGAGATGATGGCCGGCTCTGTGAAACCAATCACCCAACTGCTGAAGGACGTTGCTCCCTTTGTTGAGCGTCAGGGGGGAACCGTTGCCATCCCGACCCCTGTCCCGCGCCTGACGCTATGGACAAGTACACGCACCACGCCACCCACACCGGCGGTGTTCGAGCCGATGTTCTACGCCGTTCTACGGGGCACGAAGGTTTTGACCATGGGCGCCAATCGCTTCGAACTGCTGGCGGGCGACTGCGCGACATCGTCCTTCGGCCTGCCCTATATCCACCAGCTGACTGACGCGACGCCAGAGCTTCCCTACATCGGCATGAGCCTTCATCTCGATATCGGAATGCTCACGCGTGTCGTGCTCGACATGCCCAAGCATAAGGATCGCTGGACATGTGCGGTCGCATCAGACAATCTGAACGGACCTGTCGGCGATGCATTTGTTCGCCTTGTCGGACTTCTGGCCACGCCCGATGACGTCGGCGCGCTCGCGCCACACTACGAGTTCGAGCTCTATTATCGTTTGCTGCAAAGCTCGATGGGCGATACGCTTCGGCAGGTTGGACGGCGAAACGACCGGTTCCAGCAACTCAAGACGGCGGCCGACTGGCTTGCCACCAATCACAACGAACCGATTGTCATTCCCGAGCTGGCGGCCTCGTCCGGCATGAGCGTCACCTCTTTTCACCGGCACTTCAAGGCTGTCACGGGGATTTAGTCCCCTGGCCTTCCAGCGTCATATACGCCTGCTGGAAGCCCGAAAGCTTCTCGCCTCCGGAAGCACCAATGTCTCCCGCGTGGCGTATGACGTGGGCTACGCAAGCCCTTCGCAATTCAGTCGGGAGTATAAGAGCATGTTTGGCACGGCGCCCGTCGCCGACCTGCAGCGCTGAACTCTTCCGGGGACGGCAGGCCAAAGCCTTCCGCAAGCAATAATCGTAAAACGGAACACTGAAGACCTATTCCGGTTATTCCCTCGGCGTGTTGATGATCAACGCTGCCATCCTGAATGAAGATTTTCGGCGTTATCGCCAGACAAGAAGCCTCTCGGCGGAGTGCACAAGCCCGTGCTGCGGTTCAAACCGGCTCCACGCACGGCAAAACCTTTAAGGAGACAATGTATGGTCATTCATAAATTCGCCATTGCTGATGCAGCATTTGAACGCTCGCCAGGACAAGACGGTGACATTTTCACCGCCAACCTCCTCGATCAGCGTCATGGCGGGCCGGTCACTATCGGATTCGGGCGTTATGGACCAAACCAGATTCTCGAAGAAACAATGGCCGTACACGACACGATGGTCATCCTGGAAGGAAGTATTACCGTTTCCGATAGCCACAAGACGGTGATGGCAGGTCCGGGAGAGATCATCGCCATGCAGAAAGGCGACAGGGTTACGATCCGCTCTCACGAAGAAGGAGCGTTGACTGCTTATGTGACCTATCCTCATTGGCAACAGCCGTAGACGTGATCGGCACAGGCAAGCACGGCTTCGGGCCAGGGTCGCATCCGGGACTTTGTGAAGCCGGGTTGTTTTCGGAGTGTTCGACTGTGTTTGGGTGCATCCACTTGCGCGCGTGCTCGGGGGCGGATTTGTGCTGTCGTAGAGCTATGCCCAAAACGCAAGAAAGCCCTCTTTTGGGAGAGGGCTTTCGTGTTGGCTTTCTTCGTAATTTTGGTTGCGGGGGCAGGATTTGAACCTGC